>JANXPK010000030.1 GCA_025357355.1 Rhodobacterales bacterium | reverse complement strand
CCGGTGACCGAAGGGCTGGAGGCTTTGGCGCCCAAGGGCGGCTGGGGCCGTTGGTTCCGGCTGATCGAAGTCACCGCCAAAGCCACAGCGCAAGTGCTGATGTCGGGGCCGGGCGACCGGCCTTTGCTGGTACTGGACCGGGTGGAGAAGGGGCGGATTGCGGTGTTGGCCTCGGATCAGGCCTGGCTGTGGGGCCGTGATTTCGAGGGCGGCGGGCCACAGCTTGAACTGCTGCGACGGCTGGCACACTGGATGTTGAAAGAGCCCGATCTGGAGGAAGAGAACCTGACGGCCACGGCGGTGGGGCAGGACGTGACCTTTACCCGGCGCAGCATTCTGGACAAGGCGCCGGACGATCTGGTCATCACCGGGCCGGATGGTGGGGTCACCAAGCTGACCTTGCCGCAGATCAGCCCCGGCAAGTATCAGGCACAGTGGCACGCGCCGCTGCTGGGTCTTTACCGGCTTGCGCAGGGCGATCTGGCACGGGTGGTGGCGGTCGGACCGTCGGCGCCCAAGGAGTTCGAAGAGACCATCGCCAGCGGTGCGGCTCTTGCCCCGGTGGCAATGCCGACCAAGGGCGGTATCCTGCCACTGGCGGCCGGAATGCCCGACATCCGTCAGGTGCGCGAAGGGCGACCGGCCGCGGGGCGCGGCTGGATCGGCATAACGCCGCGGGGGGCCTATGTGACCGGCGACATTCAGATCAGCGAGCTGTTGCCAGCCTGGCTGTGGCTGATCCTTGCCGCCGCTGCCGCGATTGCGGCCTGGGCGGTCGAAGGGCGTCGCGGCGCTGGGCGGCGGGGCGGCAAGGCGGTCTGATGGCTCTTTTCGGCATCGCAGGTCTGTGACTGGGGCGGTCGGTAGTGTTGGGCGTCTGGGTCTTGAAACTGCGGCGAAGATTTCCCAAATCTGGCTTGCGCAAGGTGCCAATGAAGGGCCGCGCGCAGTCACCGTCCGTCCCATGGTGGGAGGACCTGTCTCATCGCTCCTGAGGAGGATGCAATGCAAACACTTGATTTCGCACCACTTTACCGTGCAACCGTCGGCTATGACCGTATCGCCGACCTGATGGACCGGGTGCTGAGCGCCGACGTCGGCACGCCCACCTATCCACCCTACAACATCGAAAAGACCGCCGAGGATGCCTACCGCATCTCCATCGCCGTCGCCGGGTTCTCGCCCGACGAACTGGCTGTCGAGGTCAAGGATGGCGCCCTGCTGGTGTCGGCCAGACGCTCTGCCGAAGCCGCCGAAAAGACCTATCTGCACCGCGGTATCGCGACCCGCGCGTTCGAGCGCCGCTTTGCCCTGGCCGATCATGTCCGGGTGACGGGCGCCGCGCACGAGAACGGCATGCTGCACATCGATCTGGTTCGCGAAACGCCCGAGGCGCTGAAACCGCGCCGGATCGAGATTGGTCGGTCGAGCGACCTGCAGGCCAAACCGGCGCTGACGCAGGCCGCCTGATCGTCCAACCTGAAATAGCGGGCGCAGAGGGTTTCCCCCTGCGCCCGCAATGGCGCGCTCATTTGGCGTGCGCGGCGGAAAACAATTTCCATTGATCGCGCAAGAGGCTCCACAACCGCGGCTTCTTTACGACGGCTGCGGCTTTGAGGATGACGTTGCACTGCGGTCCGTCAGGCGCCGTCGGGCCGGTTGGCAGCGCGAAGGTGAGGGGGTCACGTAGCGGGTGAGATACGCCTCTTCGTTGGCGCGATGGTCATGCAAGGTGCCTTGATCGCGGCTCAGGATCGACAGGGTGGTCAGCATTTGTGTTCTCCTCTGGGGTGGGCCGGGTTGGCCTTGTGAGGATCAATTTGCCGCAAACGGGCGCTTTACGTCCGGTGACGCGGGATTAATCGTTGTGAAATGTTCCAAAGCGGGGCCTAGGTATTGGGCAGCCCGGCCAGCCGCAACCTGTCCAATGTGGCCGCCATTCGGCTTGGGTCCTTGTCCGGCTGGCCAGCGCGGATGCGGCTGATCGTTATGCCGGGTTGCAATTTTAGGAACTGCGCCAGATGGCGTGGGGCTTCGTCCATGCGGCCAAGCTGCGCATTCGCAGCGATCAGCATCCAGAAATTGCACGGGAAAATGGGATTGATCGTTAAAGATCGGTTGGCCCGGGTCAGCGCCTGTTCGAACTCAGCCAGGACCATGTAAACATGAGCAATCCCCGCCAGCGGGATGAAGGCGGCGGGGTCGCGCGGGTTCAGTTGGATTGCCCGCAACAGGCAGGCCACGGCATCCTCGAGGCTGCCGCAATGCAGGTGCACGATACCGACACGAACGACCACAAGGAAATCGTTCGGGTTGGCGTCCAAGGCCGCCCGCGCCACTGACATGGCCCGGTCATAGTCCTTCTGGAAGTGCAACAGCGCGTCGGCGCAATAGACCAGCACGTTGGCATCCCAGGGCGCGCGATGCAGCGCCCGTGAGATCAGGTTCGCGCAAACTTCGAAGTCGTCTGACGCGATCGGCGGCCAACCCAGAATGGCGCAGGTCGACAGATAGTTTGCGGCCACTGCCAGAAACAACGCTTTGTCGGGCTCAAGCAGGATTGCGCGACTAAGCAACTCATAAGCCTGTGCAAAGACAGTTTCATCGGACGATTGGAACAGTGGCATCGCCTGCAAATAGAGATCATAGGCGGCAAGGCTGCCGGGCCTTTCGCGGCGCGAGCGTTCAATCTCTGCCTGCTGAATCGACGGCGCAACCCTTGAGACCACGCTTTCGGTGATGCGGTCCGGAAACTCGAACACCTGCTCGACCAGGCCGTCAAACGTCTCGGCCCGGATCCGCTGGGCGCCGACACATTCGATCAGTTGTGTGCTGATCCGCAAGTGGTCACCAGCGCGACGCAGGCTGCCCTCCAGGAAATACCGCACGCCAAGATCGTGGCCGACCTGACCGACATCGACGGTCTGGCCCTTGTAGGTAAAACTGGAATTGCGGGCGATTACCGCAAAGGTCTTGAAACGAGACAGGGCGGTGATGATGTCCTCGACCACGCCGTCGGCGAAGTAGTCCTGCGCGGGATCGCCGCTGAGATTGACGAAGGGCAGGACGGCGAGGGCGGGGCGGGGGCTGCCGATAAGTAGCGGTTGCGGCGGTTGCGGCACCATCAGCCGGTAGCCCACGCGCGGGACGGTGATGATCCAGTCTTCGGGGCCCAGAAGTTTGCGCAGGGCGGCGATCTGGACGGTCAGGTTGCCTTCCTCGACCGTTGTGTCGGGCCAGACCTCGTCGAGCAGAGTGGCCCTGGCGACGGGCTGGCCTTGGGCGGCCAGCAGGGCTTGCAGAAGGGTGCAGGCGCGCTGGCCAAGTTCGGTGCCCTGTCCGTCACGGGTCAGGGTGCGCCGGTCGGGGTCAAAGGAGAAGGGACCGAAGGAACGGGACATACCGGGAGCGTAACTTGTGGGGGCAGGAATGCAACAAAAGCTGGGGGGCTGCGCGCTCCCCGGACCTCTGCGAGATATTTATGGACAGATGATGGGGGCGGTTAGCGCCCACTTGTTCACGGAGCGGACAGGCTTTGCGCCAGGCGCATCAGGTTCACGGCCTCGATCCGGTAGCCGAATTGATCGGGGCCGCGCGCCGAAGTAGCAAGGGCAATGGCCTGATCCCAGCCCCAATTGCCGAGGTAGGTCGAGTGTTGCAGAAGCTGACCGAAACCAGCGATGGCGGCGGCGAAGCGGGCGTCGTCAGAGGCTTCACCATGGGGCAGGATCGGGGTTTCGATGAGCTTGGACACGGATTGCCCGGGGTCCTTGTAGCGCAGGCGCAGGAAGCCCAGTTCGTTCGACCCAGTGGTTTCAGTGTGGGTGCCGTAGCGCAGCGGGTCATTCAGCAGGGCCGGGCTGCCGGGGGCGGTGACTTCGTAAAGGGCAGTCACTTGCAGGCCCGCGCCGATTTCGCCGGCATCCACCTTGTCATTGTTGAAATCCTCGCGCTTCAGGGCGCGGGTTTCGTAGCCGATCAGGCGGTATTCGGCGACCTGAGCGGGGTTCCATTCGACCTGGATCTTGACGTCATCGGCGATGGGAAAGAGGGCGCCCGTGAGTTGATCGACCAGCACCTTTTGCGCCTCGGCGAGGGTGTCGATGTAACTGGCGGTGCCGTTGCCATTCTGGGCAAGGGCCTGCATCGTGGCGTCGTCAAGGTTGCCGCGACCAAAGCCGAGGACCGAAAGATAGGTGCCGCCTTCGCGTTCCTTGGCGACGAAGGTCTTGAGGTCATCGGGGTTGTCGATGCCGACGTTGAAATCGCCGTCGGTCGCCAGGATCACGCGTGAGATGCGGCCGTCGTGCGGCATCTGGCCCGCTACCTGATAGGCCAGCGCCAGACCTTCGGCCCCTGCGGTGGAACCGCCCGCTTCGAGGTTGTTGATGGCACCCAGAATGGCGCGGCGGTTGGTGGCGCTGGTCGGGGCCAGAACCTCACCTGCGTTTCCGGCATAGGCGACAATGGCGATCTGATCCTCGGGGCGCAGCTTGGGCAGCATCAGCGCGAAGCTTTGCTTGAGGAGCGGCAGCTTGTTGGCATCCTCCATGCTGCCCGAGGTGTCGATGAGAAAGACCAGGTTCAGCGGTTTGCGATCTTGGGTGGCGGGCATCCGGCCTTGCAGCGCGATGTGGACGAGGCTGGTGTTGGGGTTCCACGGTGTCGGCATCACGGTAACGGTGTCGGTGAAGGGGGCGCCGCCGGCTTCGGGTGCGGGGTAGTTATAGGGGAAGTAGTTGACCATTTCCTCAATCCGCACCGCCTCTGGCGGGGGCAACTGACCGGCGTTGAGGCTGGAGCGGATGACGGAATAAGAGGCGGTGTCGACATCGACCGAAAAGGTCGAGACGGGCTCTTCGGCCGTGACATGGACGGGGTTGGGGACGGCGGTCGAGAAGGCCTCGGTATTGGGCTGTGGTTGCAGCACTGACTGATCGGCAAGGCCCTGATCGGCAGGGGCGACGGTGCCTGCGACCGTCGGGGCGTTCTGCAGCGAAGCGGTCTGGTTGGCGGCAAAGCCGCGCAGGGCCGCTGCGGGGGGCGCAGGCTGCGGTTCGGAGTAGGCGAGCCCTGCGGAAGTCTTCGGCGCCAGGGTCGGCTTTTCGAAGATCGGGGCCTGCTTGGCGGCAAGGCCAGTTGCCGGAGCCTCGGCCAGTTTATCCAGAGAGGTGGCGTCTTGCTCGGTGGCCGTCGTGTCGGGTGCCGGGGTTTTGGCCGGGGCAACTGTGTTGGAATGCACGGGGTTGGGGACGGTCGCGATGGTCGTGGCGGGCTGGTCGGCCTGCGGGACCGTCGGCGTCACCGGGGTGGCAGTGTTGGTGGCCACGGCGGTTTCACCCTGGCCAAGTGCTTTCGCGTCATCCTTGCCTGCCAAGGCAGGGCCTTGGGCGGGCGGCGCCGGCGGGGTGATCGCTTGCGTTGCAACCTTGGGTTTGACCAGCGGCGGCTGCCAGGATTGCTGCAATTGCGGCCAGGCCACGAACAGGCCGATGCACAGCGCCGCGACCGAGGTGGTGGCGGCAAGGGCGGGACGGGTCGTCATTGTCTTCAACATCCTTCGCACTCCATTCAGGAACCCCGCCGCATTCGGGCGGTCCTGAGATAGACGCGTGGCATCGGTCGATCCTTGGAGCCGGTCGAAATTTTCCATGGCCAGCCGCAAGGCGGCGTCTTTGGCGTCCGGATCTGGCGCGGGGATGGCCTTCAGTGCGGCCTTCAGGGCATCAAGTTCATCGGTCATTTCGCATCCTCCGCCGCCATGGCGCGCAGGCGTTTTTTCACTTCCGACATCCGCCAGGCCACGGTGCCTTCGGAAACGCCGAGAACCTCGCCCGCCGCGGCCTGGGTCAGCTCCTCGCCCAACACAAGGGCGACGGTGTCGCGGAGTTCGGGGCTGAGGCGCTGCATGGCCTCGGTCAGCCAATCCAGCGTTGCCGCCTGCGTTGCAATCTCGTCCTGGCGCGCCAGTTCCCAGTCGCCCCAGCCCAAGGCTGCGCGCGAGCGGGTCGACTGGCGGCGGCGCAGGTCATGGGTGGCATTCACGGTGACACGGTAAAGCCAGGTGGTGAACCGGGCCTCGCCGCGCCACTGGGCAAGCTTGGCGGGCAGGGCGGCGCAAATATCCTGCGTCAGATCCTGCGCCTCTGCCCGAGAGCCGGTCAGGCGGAAGGCCAGACCAAGCACGCGGTCATAGTGCCGCGCGAGCAACAGCCCGAATGCCGCGCGGTCGCCCGACGCGGCGGCCCGGGCCAGCGTATCATCATCGGTTTCCATCAGCATCACGATAGGTCAGACGCGGGTGCTGCGGCAATCCTTGGGCTTGGGTGAAATAATAAGGACCGGCCAGCAAAAGGGGGCCACGGAAAACCGGGCCCTCAAGGTCGGGATCATTGCGGGAAGATGTCTGGCAGCGATGGTATCAGTGCCAGGGTCCGCGCCAGCCCCACAACGGTGCCGGGCGATAATAGCAGAAGCGGTAGCAGACCGGGGCACGGTAAACCACCGGCGGGCGGTAGACGTAGACCGGACGCGGCGCCACATAGACCGGACGCGGCGCGTAATAGTACGACCGCCCGTAGTTGTTGAAGAGACCGCCGAGCAGCAATCCGGTGGCGGCGCCCGCCACGAAATTCTGTTCAGGCAAGCCCCAAGCCGAGGCTGGAGAGGCAACACCGGCGAAGACCGCAGCCGCGGTCAGCCCGGCGATCAGGTTGCGTCTGGTGTTGGAAAACAAGGAGCGGAACATGGGACGTCCTTTCTGGATTGGATCGGCATTTGCCTGTCCCAACATTAGGATCAGTTGACCAACGTATGCAAAATCAGTGTATTGATAGGCGATAACAAATCCGCGAATTGACTGCAAACTATTGAGATACCGATATATTTTTCCACAACGACTCGCCGGTCCCGCCAGCCCTGCGAGTCATGCGCCCCGCAGTACTTTGTCCCGCACCGCAGCTCGCGGCAAGATCTGACCAAGGCCCGCTTCGATGCAACGGTGGCTTGGGCGGCGCCGCGGCTTCGCAAGGTAGCTGACAGAAATGACGACGCCGCGCGGTCCGTTGGGACACACGCGGCGAAGTGCGGGACCGGGGGAACTCAGCCCCGCAAACCCACCGTTTCCGGCGGGTAGGGGTTGGGCGCCTTTAGAGGCTGCCCAGCATGCCGGTAACACCCTCAGGTGTGTCGAGGGCGGTCGGCGTGTTGTTTTTCTGGGCCAGGGCCTGGATGGCCGCATAGGTCGCCGGGCCGAAAGCCCCGTCGAGCGGACCCTGATAGAGGCCAAGCGCGCCCAGCCGGGACTGGATGTGCTTGCGGTCAAAGATCGCAAAGCCGTTGAAGGCGGCCGCACAGGGCGTGTCGTAGATCGACGGGGCCGCGGGGGCGTAAACGACCGGACGGCGATAGCGGTAGGCCGGGGCATAGCGATAGGCCGGGGCATAGCGGTAGGCCGGACGGTTGTAACTGTTGATCACGGCACCCAGAACAAGCCCGGTGGCGGCGCCCGCCACGAAATTCTGTTCGGGCAGGCCCCAAGCCAAGGCAGGGGAAGCTCCAGCCCCCAGAAGGGCGATGGCAGCGGCAGCGGCGATCAGGTTGCGTTTGGCGTTCGACATAGGGGGCAGCATGTCTAGGTCCTTTCATGGATGTTGGCTGTTGCCTGACAGCAGATATGGGACATGGGGCCGATGTATGCAAAAGCAGCGGCTTGATAGGCGATAACAAGCGCTGTCGTCGAAGTTAACCAATTGGCATAAAATGAAATTGCACCTTTCATCCCGTGAGCGCGGCCGCGTGAAAATGTCGGCGGGCGGACGAACCTGGGATCGGACGGCCAAGGATGGGCGCCTAATCGTGCAAAGATTTGCCGGGTTCAGCGGGGCAAAAGCAAGCCGCGCCCGGGTCAGGGGCGCGGTTTGGTCGATTCGGGCTTGGGTTCGGGCGCAGACGGATGACGCCCGCCTGCGCCTGCGCGGGGCGTTCAACCACCGCCCACCGCATAGACACCATCCCAGTGGTATTCCTTGCCATTCGGGTCGGCGGACAGCGTCAGCAGCGCCTGAAACCCCTGCAGCTTGCCGCTGCCTGCCCAGAAGCTGCAGGTGCCGGTGTTGGTCTTGATATCGACCGAACAATTGCCGATGGCTGTGTCGCCGTCACCGGCATCAATGACAATCGTGGTGCTGACCATCGCCACCTCCAGGATCGGTCCGAAATAGATCACCTTGGAGCCGACCGGAATGGCCGCAAGGCTGGATTTGGTGATCGAACAGTAATCGCCGGGATGCAGGGCAAAGTGGCTGCATTCCTTGATCAATGCGAGCGGTTGCATCGCGGGGTCGTCCGCGCGGGCGGGCAGTGCGGACAAGCCGGACAGGATCAGGGCCGAAAGGCCGATCGTGGGTCGGGTGATTTTCGTGTCGCGTCTCCATTCAGTAGGTTGGTGCGGCGGCGAGGCGTTATCTGCTGCCTGCAAAGCCACATTGGGTAAGGCGCGCAAATTGAGGTGTGATCAGACGTCCGGGATCGCCGTCGATCAGCACCGGCACCTGCCACATCGGGTTCAGAGCCTGCAAGGCAGGGGGCGGCGGGAACTCGGTGATCTCGCGCGTCGTGACCGGCAGGCGGTGTTCCAGCGCCAGCACGCGAACAATCCGCGAGAAGGGCGATCCGTCGATGTAATGCAACTCCATGGGCCGACTCCGCTTGCAGTCGACCCATGATAACATATTTGGTGTCGATCAGGGCAAGACGGCCGTGACGTCGGCGCTGTAAGTGATCCGGTCGCCGAACACCGTATCGCCCCAGGTGTAGGCCAAGTGACCCGTGCCCTTCGCCCCCGCATACTTTCCGCTGCCGCCGGTGATCGTGGCGTCGCCCCCTGCGGCAGTGTCGTTCAGGACCCAGGTCATACTGTCTTTGTCGCTGAAATGCGCGGTGCAGCGGTTGGTTCCGGAATAGACCCCGTCCTTGGTCACGTCGCCCAACCCATAGCACTCACCACTCCAGGTCTGGCCAGCCATGTCGCCGCTGGTTCCAATGCCCACGTATTTGATGATGTTGATCTGCACCTTGGACCCGTCGCCCCTGTCAAAGGTCTGCACCTGGATGAACGAGGTTCCGGTTTCCTTGAAGGCCAGTTTCGTCTCGGCCGCGGCGGGAATGGCAAGGGCACAAGTGACGGTGGCAAGCAGTCCGATTTTCCGCATGGTTGTCTCCTGTTCGGCGTTAAGGCGGGTCTGGTTGCCCGCGCGAACAGGGTCGGAGCCTGCAGGCTTCCCCGCACCCCCCATTTGGAGGGGTAAAAGGCCGATAGCCGTCATTGAAAAACCCAATGACGAAGCCCGGCTTGTGTTGGCCCATGTCATCCGGTCGCCAAAGACCGTGTCGCCTCAAGTCGTGTTCAAATGGCCCTCGCCTCCGGCGATCACCCAATCACCTCCGGCGGCGTTTTCGTGGAACTCTAGGGTGACCGCGTCGTCTGCTGTGACGCAGCTCTTGCACAGGAAATGCCCCGAATCGACGCCCGCGGCATCCATATCGGGCTTTCCAATGGCAAAAGGCCGGGGTTTTCCCCGGCCTTGTTGTTCCATCGTACCTTGGCTGCCGGTCAGACCGAAAGGCAGATGTATTTCATTTCCATGTAGTCCTCGATCCCGTGATGGCTGCCTTCGCGGCCCAGTCCCGATTGCTTGACTCCGCCGAACGGTGCCACCTCGGTCGAGATCAGGCCGGTGTTCACGCCGACCATGCCGTATTCCAGCGCCTCTTGCATGCGGGTGATCCGCCCGATGTCGCGAGCGTAGAAATAGCTGGCGAGGCCAAAGATGGTGTCATTGGCGCGGGCAATTATTTCTTCTTCGGTGTCGAATTTGAACAGGGGCGCCAGCGGGCCAAAGGTTTCCTCGGTCGCGACCTTGCTGGTCGGCAGCACACCGGTCACCACGGTCGGCTCGAAGAAGGTGCCGCCCAGCGCGTGGCGATAGCCGCCGGTGACGATTTTGCCGCCATGGGCCAGCACGTCGGCGATATGCTCCTCGACCTTGGCCACCGCGTCCATGTTGATCAACGGACCGGTCGTGGTCCCCGCCTTCAACCCGTCGCCGACCGCCAGTTTGCCCACCGCAACCGAAAGCTTGGCGGCAAAGGCGTCATAGACCCCGGCTTGCACATAGATGCGGTTGGCGCAGACGCAGGTCTGGCCATTGTTGCGGAACTTGGAGATCATCGCCCCTTCAACCGCCTTGTCGAGGTCGGCGTCGTCGAACACGATGAACGGCGCGTTGCCGCCCAGTTCCATCGAGCATTTCAGCACCTGATCCGCCGCCTGCCGCAACAGGATGCGGCCGACCTCGGTCGAACCGGTGAAGGTCAGCTTGCGAACGGCGGGGTTCTCGCAGAATTCTTTGCCGATGTCGGACGAGCGTTTGGAGGTGATGACCGAGAACAGTCCTGCGGGCACTCCGGCCCGTTCCGCAAGCACCGCCAAGGCAATGGCCGAGAGCGGGGTTTCGGCGGCAGGCCGGGCGACAAAACCACAACCGGCGGCGAGCGCGGGCGCAACCTTGCGGGCGATCATCGCATTGGGGAAGTTCCACGGCGTGATCGAACAGGCGACGCCGATGGGCTGCTTGATCACGGTGATACGCTTGTCGCGCTGATGGCCGGGGATGGTTTCGCCGTAGATGCGTTTGGCCTCTTCGCCGAACCATTCGATATAGCTCGCTCCATAGGCAACCTCGCCCTTGGCTTCGGCCAGGGGTTTGCCCTGTTCGGCGGTCAGGATGGTGCCAAGGTCATCGAGGTTGGCCGTGCACAGATCGAACCATTTGCGCAAGATCGCCGCGCGTTCCTTGCCGGTGCGGGCGGCCCACTCGTGGCGGGTCTTGTCGGCGGCGGCAATGGCGCGGGCGGCGTCCTTGCGGGTCAGGTTGGGGACATGGGCGATGATGTCGCCGCGCGCCGGGTTGGTGACCGGGAAGGTGGCGCCGTCCTCGGCATCCACCCATTGGCCCGCGACATAGGCCTTGTTGGGCAGAAGCGTGGGGTCTTTCAGCAGGGAACTGAGATCGGTGACGGAATCGAGCATAGGGGCCTCCCATTTCACGGTTGCCCATGCAATGCAGGAAGGGCTCGGAAAAGTCCAGTTCTGCGGGCTAGGTTTTGATCAAATCTGGAGGGTCGGATGAACCGCACGCAAGACCTCAGCCGTGCCTATTCGAACGGGGCCTTCATTCCGGGGGCAGAGACCTTTCCCGCCCGGTGGGCGGCGGAGGCGGCAGCATTTCGCGATCAGGTGCGGTGCGAACTGGGCCTGCCTTACGGAACGAAGGCGCGGCAGCGGTTCGATCTTTTCCGGCCCGAAGGCGAGGCGCGCGGGCTGTTGGTGTTCGTTCACGGCGGCTATTGGCTGGAGTTTGGGCGTGACAGCTGGTCGCATCTTGCGGCGGGGGCCTTGGCGCGGGGCTGGGCCTGTGCTGTGCCGTCCTACACGCTGGCCCCCAAAGCGCGGATTGCCGAGATAACGCAAGAGGTTGCGGCAGCGGTGCAGAAGGCGGCCGGGATGGTTGCCGGGCCGGTGGCGGTAACGGGCCATTCGGCGGGCGGCCATCTGTCGGCGCGGATGGGATGCCTGGGGCTGGAGCGGGTCGCGCGGGTGGTGCCGATCTCGCCGGTGGCGGAACTGGCGCCCATGATGCAGACGGCGATGCAGGGCCGGTTGCGGCTGACCGAGGATGAATGTGCCCGCGAAAGCCCGGCGCGGCTGGCGTTGCGCTGCCAGGCCCATGTCTGGGTGGGGGCGCAGGAGCGTCCGGCTTTCCTGTGGCAGGCCCGCCTTTTATCGGAGGAATGGGCCTGCCCCTGGACCCCGGCGCCGGGCCGGCATCATTTCGATGTCATCGACGATCTGACCGACCCGGGCTCGGCGTTGATCGAGGCGTGTCTGGGCGGGTTGTAAGCTGCGCCGATCCCTGCGCTATTTCTTGTCGAACACCCCGACCTTGGCAAAGTCGATGGTTTGGATCAGCGGCATCATCACGTCGACAGCGGCCCCTTGCGCCTGAAACAGCACGCGGGCGTTGGCGAGGGTCGAGACGTTGTTGTCGGTTTGCAGCAGCGGCTGGTCACCGACTTTCACCACCTTGCCCATCATCGCCATCATCTGCGCATTGCCGAGCATGGCCGCCATCGAGCCGACCATCGGATTGTCGGCGATGAAGGACATCGTGAACGACAGCGATTGATCGGCGTTTTCATACCGCGCCTCGGCACCTGAACCGCCACCGGCGATGGCAAAGCCCTTGTTGAAATCCGCAGTCATCGTCTTGGTCCAGCCCGCAGGAGCTGCGGGCAACAGGTTGGCTAGGATGGCGCTTTGCAAGGCACCAAGCGCCTGGCCTGCCATGGTCATTTGTTCGCTGGTCTTGCCCATGTCGCCCGCCGCATAAGCGTCCGACGCGGCCTTGAGGGCGTCAGAGACTTCATCGGCAAAAAGCGGTGCGGCAAGCAGCGCTGCAAGCGTGGCGGGGATGATGGTGCGGTAAAAGCTGAGCGTCATTGCAAACTCCTGTCAGGTGACAGCTGCAACCTAATCGAAAGCACGCGGCGCAATCAAGGACCCCTCGGTCTTTGGCGCCCCTCAGCCATTCGCGTGCATCCGTTCGATGTAACTGCGCATCTCTTCGGCCTCACGCCTGGCATCGCGCAGACCTTCCATGGCGGCGCGCAGTTCGGCATCCGTCTGGGCGTTCTGGCTCAGCAGTTCGGCCTCGCGCTGTTCAAGATAAAGGATGGCCTGATCGCGGGTCTCCTCGGCCTCATGCAGCGACTGGGCGAGGCGGTCCATTTCGGCGACATCGCCGCCCGCAACCCGGGTAAAGCGGTGCAAAAGCCAATAGGTGAACCAGCCCAAGGCAAAGGCCGCCAGCAAGATGATCGCGATGACGATGGTGAATTCGGTGCGGTTCATGGTTCCTGCATGTCGTCATGCTTGCGGCGCGAGGTCAAGAGCAGGACGTCAGCCCTTGGGTCGGGGCTTGGGACGGGTTGTAATTTCGGTGGGTGCTGCCGAAGGGCCGGTGTCGCCCGAAAGGTCAGGGCTGGCGGCGTCGGCAGCGGGCGCGCCAGGGCTTGCCGTGTCGGCGGTCACTGGCAAGGCCGGGGTCGGGATGCCCGGCATCTGCGGCGCGGGGACCGGGCCTGCCGGGGCGTCGATCAGGGTGAATTCGATGCGTCGGTTCTGCTCGCGCCCGGCATCGCTGCCATTGTCAGCGATGGGCACACCTTCGCCGTAGCCCACCGCCCGCAGGCCGGACACGTCGACCTGGCGGCCCTGCAGCGCCACCAGCACGGCCTCGGCCCGGGCCTGACTGAGGGCGAGGTTGCCGGTGGCAGAGCCCTGGGCATCGGTATGACCGCCAATTTCGATCTTGACGCCGTTGCAGTTCTTCAGCGCCTTGGCCAGGTCGTCCATGATCACCGCAGAGGCGGCGTCCAGCTCGGCAGAGCCGGGACGGAAGCGGAGCTTCTGGGTCGCCACCACGGCAAGCATGCGGCTCAGGCATTCCTGCGGGGTAGGCAGGGCGGCAAGCGGGTCAAGAAGCTTGTCGTAGCTGACATTGACCTTGAAGGTCATGCCCTGACCCAGGGTTTCCGACAGGATCTGCGAAATGGTGGCAGAGGCCTGCTGCGAGCCGCTGACCCCTGCGACCTCGACCGTGTCTGGCCGCACCAGCAAAGTGCCATGATCAAGCTGTGCCAGCGATTGCAACCCGGCCAGCACGCGCTGCGGCCAGCCGTCGGGCGCCTCGGGGTCCAGCACCGTGGCGACATGGACATTGGCGGCGCCAAAGCGGGCCTTGGCAAAACTGGCCACGGCGGCCTGAACGCGGTCATCGGTCAGCCTTCCATGCAGGTCAACCTTGTGGCTGTCCGCGGCAAGGGTTGCGGTGAATTCGATCGGGCCTGCGGTGCTGGCCTTGGGTTTCTCGGGCATCTTGGCATCAAGCGAAAAGACATCCGGCAGGGCCGCGCGCAATTCGCCGATTTCACGGTCAAAGCTCGCCTGGGTCACGTTCGGCCCCGCCAAAAGCGTGATGTCGGCGTCGGCAAAGGTTACAGTGCCGCCACCGAGTTTACCCAGCGTCGTGATTGCGGCACCGGTGGCATCGGCCCACGACGGACTGGGCACGCCCAACCCGATGGTGCAGTGCAAGGTCCCCTTGGCCCCGGCCTTGGCGGCGGCCGCCAGAATGCTGTCGCGCGCCTTGTTGCTGTCGGCCGAACAGGCGTCGAACCGCGCGCCGTCGCCGTCGATCACAAAGCGCAGGGGAAACGGCGTCAAGACCGGGCGCGGCGCCGAGATCGTGGTCAGCACGGTCATGCTGTGGGGCAGGGTCTTGGGGGTCGCCTTTTCGATCGCGGTTTCAAACGCGCGCTTTTCGGTCTCGCTGCCCGCGATGGCTGTGATCACCACACCGTCGCCGGAAACCGATATCTTGGAATGGGGCAGCAATTCAAGCGCGGCAATGCCCAAGTCGAGCGCGGGACCCCA
>JANXPK010000810.1 GCA_025357355.1 Rhodobacterales bacterium | reverse complement strand
GTGGCCATGACGTTTCTCCTTCTTGGATTATCCCCAGAATGAAGGCTGATTATGATGGCAATTGGAAACGACTGCGGTTTTTACAAGAAATTAACCATCACGACGGATTGTTTCTTGCCACAAATGGGGCAACGTCGTTCCGGCCTTCGGTCGCGATGGGGCGGACCCCTACAACCATTCGCGCAGGTCCCCGCCGTCGGCGTGGAAGATCAGTGCCCTGGCCGCACCCGCAGGCAAGGCGAAAACCATCAAAACACCCAGCACCACCCAGGAAGCCGCGTGGCTGGCCAGCTGTTTTACCTTGGCTATCCATCCCGGCTTGTCATCCGCAATCGGGTCCGCGGGCACTGGCTTATTTGGGGCTTTGACGATGGTCTCACCGGCAAAGTCGTGCGCGGTCTGGCTGATCGCACTGCGGATGGCGTGCAGCGTCGGCTCGACGGTCGGCCGCCGCGGGGGAGTGTCGACATTTGGAACGGCTTGGCGCAAGGCAACAACCGTGGCGCTGCGGATCAGGCCGGGATAGGCAATATCTTCGGCAACCTTAGTTGGCGGAACCAGGTGTGACTGCGCCTGTTCGAACTGGCCGGACAGCCAGAGAACCCAGCCAGCAACACGGGTGTGCGATGGCACCACCTTGGCAAAGCGGCCCGCCCAGCTGACATTCAGCCTGATTTCGCCCCGCGCCAAGAGGTGACCAAGGCCCTGCAACCGCTCCACCGTGTCCGCGATTGCGGGGGCAAGGTCGCGCTTGGCCATGCCGTAGCTGGCGTTCATGAACGCCCTGACATCGAAGCGCGGCCGCTGCTGGCCTTCGATCCAGATTTTGGGTCGGCGCACCGGTTCGCCTTCTGGTGTCGGTTCCGGACTTTTGCTGCGCTCCAGGACGGCCATCGAACTACTCCTTGGAAACTGTCTGCAGTATCGCCCGAAATATGACCGTGCTGCGGCAAAAATCAGGCACGGGCGCGGCTGAAACCGGACTGCAGCCTGATTTCCAAAGGGTCGGCGGTTGACAGCCTATGCGGCCAATGCCTAGCCTTGATCCGACCTATACGCCAAAATGGTGATTGGTATGGACAAAGCTGCGGGGCGTGGCTTGATGGGTGGCGTCGTGATCGGGATGATCGCGGCAGGCATTCCGGCGGCCGCACAGGACGTCGCGCGCCGTGTGCTCGGCCTGAATGAAGCCGCGGAGTGGCGCGCCGTCGGCTCCTTGCGGATCGCGGGCCATCAGTCCTGCACGGCGGTATTGATTTCGGATCAAGAAGCCCTGACTGCGGCGCATTGCGTCGTTGACCGGGCCACGGGCACGCGGATCGTTCCGCAATCCTATGTTCTGATCCTTGGCCAGATGGACGGTCGCTATGCAGCCGTGCGCAGGGTCACCGCCACCGCCTTTCTTCCCGGCTTCATCACGAAACGCCCGCAAATCGGGATCGAAGACATGGCTTCCGATCTGGCCCTGCTGGAACTTGCCGTACCCGTCACCCAAGACGAGGCGACGCCGGCGACCGTCGCCGACTGGCCGGATCCGACCGGAGCCGACGTCGACATCGTGGGGTATGAGTGGCGCGGCCCGCTCGAAGTCACGATGCGCCAGGGCTGCAAGACCTTGGACAGCCAGGATGGGGTGACGGCCGTGGGCTGCGACGTCATCACCGGCCTGTCAGGATCGCCGGTACTGCTGAGCCAGACGCCGGACGGGCCTTTGCATCTGGTTGCCAGCGTCTCGGCGCGCGGTAACGGTACGGCCTATGTTGTCACGATTGCGCCACATCTGGCAGAGCTGCGGGCGCTTTTGGCGCAAAGAAATGGGGCGCCCGCAGGCGCCCCAGGACAATCGCTCGTCTATCAGCAGGAATAGTACATCTGATATTCGATCGGATGCGGTGTGTGTTCGTAGGCGTAAACCTCTTCCCACTTCAGCGCCATGTAGCTTTCCAGCATGTCGCGGGTGAAAACGCCGCCCGCCAGCAGGAAGTCCATGTCCTTCTCCATCTCGCCCAGCGCCTCGCGCAAGGAGCCGCAGACCGTCGGGATCGCCGCCAACTCTTCGGGCGGCAGGTCATAGAGATCCTTGTCGGAGGCCGGGCCCGGGTCGATCTTGTTCTTGATCCCGTCAAGGCCGGCCATCAGCAGCGCAGCAAAGCACAGATAGGGGTTGGCCGATGGATCGGGGAACCGGGCTTCGACCCGTTTGGATTTTGGGCTTTCGGTCCACGGAATACGAACGCAGCCTGACCGGTTGCGGGCCGAATACGCCCGCAGCACCGGTGCCTCGAACCCCGGGATCAGGCGTTTATAGCTGTTGGTCGCGGGGTTGGTGATGGCGTTCAGCGCCTTGGCGTGTTTCAGGATGCCGCCGATGAAATACAACGCCTCCTGGCTGAGGTCGGCATACTTGTCGCCGGCAAACAAGGGCTTGCCGCCCTTCCACACCGACATGTTGACGTGCATGCCCGAGCCATTGTCGCCCTTCATGGGCTTCGGCATGAACGTGACCGTCTTGCCGTAAGCAGCCGCGACGTTGTGGATGACGTACTTGTACTTCTGCATGTTGTCGGCCTGCTCGACCAGCCCGCCAAAGATCATGCCCAACTCGTGCTGCGCGGTGGCGACCTCGTGGTGGTGCTTGTCCACCCGCATCCCCATGCGCTTCATCGTCGACAGCATCTCGCCGCGCAGGTCCTGGGCCGCGTCCACCGGGTTCACCGGGAAATAGCCGCCCTTGTGGCCCGCCCGGTGCGCCAGGTTGCCGCCCTCGAACGCCGCATCGGTGTTCCAGGCCGCATCTTCGGCGTCGATCTGGAACGACACCTTCTGCGGCGTCACCGTATAGCGCACGTCGTCGAAGATGAAGAATTCGGCTTCC
>JANXPK010000774.1 GCA_025357355.1 Rhodobacterales bacterium | reverse complement strand
GCAGGCGCCTTCAGCGCCTACCCCAGGCAGGCGCCTCCCCTTCGTCATGATGGTTCGCGACCCAATCCCCCTTGCCTTGCGCTTGCGCGCGGCGGCAATCGGACCGATGAAGGCTCCCCCGGAGCCTGCATCAGACGGTCCTCTGCCACGGGTGGCGGCGGTGGCCTTGCAGATCACACGGCTCAGAGATGTTTCCATCTACATTCATCGTGCTCTAGGATTGCCAGCAACCCGCCCTACTCCGCCAGATTGCGCCCATCCGCCCCGAACAGACACGCGCCGGTCAGATCGCAGCCGACATGCACCGTGTCACCCAGCCGTGTCGCCACGTCGCCGCCAAGCTTCAGCGTCAGGCTGACCCGGCCGTCAAGCCGGACGTGCAGGATGCTCTCGTCGCCCAGATGCTCGACCAGGCTGACGGCGCCGCTCGCTATCGCGGCCTCAGGTGGCACCAGTGACAGCCGGTCGGGTCGCAGACCCAGTGTGACCGGACCCTGGGGCAAAGGGCGGGGCCACGGCACCCGGCTGCCCCAGGCCAGCGTCAAAGCCCCGCCTTCGGCGGTTGCGGGCAACAGGTTCATCGCCGGGCTGCCGATGAAGCCTGCCACGAACAGGTTGGCCGGACGGTGATAGACCTCGCGCGGGGTGCCCACCTGTTCGACCCGACCGGCGTTCAGCACGACGATGCGGTCAGCCAGTGTCATGGCCTCGACCTGATCATGGGTGACAAAGATCATGGTGGCGGCCAGGTCGTGGTGCAGCCGGGCGATCTGGCTGCGCATCTCGACCCGCAAGGCGGCATCGAGGTTCGACAACGGCTCGTCGAACAGGAACACGTCGGGCTTGCGCACGATGGCGCGACCGATGGCGACGCGCTGACGCTGACCGCCCGACATCGCCTTGGGGCGGCGCGGCAACAGCTCGGTGATCTGCAGCAGGGCGGCGGTTTCCTGCACGCGGGCGTCAACCTCTGCCCGCGGCAACCCGGCGCGGCGCAGACCGTAGGCGAGGTTGTCATAGGCCGACATGTGCGGATAAAGCGCGTAGTTCTGAAACACCATCGCCACGCCGCGCTTGGCAGGCGCCAGTTCGGTGACATCGACGCCCGCGATCTCGACCGCGCCAAAATCGACATCTTCGAGCCCGGCGATCATGCGCAGCAGCGTGGACTTGCCGCAACCCGAGGGTCCGACGAACACCACCAGCTCGCCATCCGCCACCGTCAGGTCGATGCCCTTGATGACCTCTTGCGCCCCAAAGAACTTGCGCACGCCCGTCAGTTGCACCGCCCCCATGCGCCCTCCTTCACTTCAGACCGGTTGAGGCCAGCCCCTGCCGGAACAGGCGCTGCGTCAACAAAAACAGCACCACCATCGGCATCGCCATGAAAAACGCCCCCATCATCGTCGTCGACCATTCCTTGGCGCGTGCCGCCTGAAAGGTGAACAGGCCCAGCGACAGCGGGAATTTCTCGCGGTCCTGCAGATAGATCAGCGGGCCGAAGAACTCGTTCCAGGTGTAGACCACGGCGAACAATCCGACGATGATCAACGCGGTGCGGACCTGCGGCAGCACGATCTGCCACCAGATGCGAAACTCTGACGTGCCATCGAGGCGGGCGGCATCCATCAACTCGCGCGGGACACCCAGAAAGAACTGCCGCAGCATGAAGATGAAGAAGGCATCACCGCAGAAGAAGGGTGCGATCAGCGGCCAGTAGGTGCCGTTGAGGCCGAGCTTGGTCCAGCCCAGATAGACCGGCAGAAAGGTCACGATGCCGGGCAAAAGCAGGGCGCAGACGGTCAGGCCAAAGACCAGATTGCGGCCGCGCCAGCGCAGGCAGCCAAAGCTGTAAGCGGCCAGCGAGCAGGAAAAGCACACGGCAAGGGCGACCGATCCGGCATAGAACACCGAATTGAGAAACTGCCGCAGATAGGGAAAGTCATCGCGGGTCAGCAGGGCGGTGATGTTGTCCCAGCGGATCGGGTCGGGGAACCAGGTGACCGGGTTGGCAAAGATCTCGGCGTTGTTCTTGAAGGCAGAAATGGTCATCCAGTAGAACGGCAGCAGAAACACCCCGGCAATTGCCAGCATCAGCGCATGATAGATCAGCATCGACCCCAGTTTGCGTGGTGCAGTGCGGCGGGGCTGGATCAAGGCGGGGTCGCTCACCTGGTTTCCCCCTCGTAATAGACCCACGACCGCGCGGTGCGGAAGATGAGTAGGGTCAGCACCAGCACGACGCCGAACAGCACCGTGGCCATCGCGGCGGCATAGCCCATGTTGAAATAGCGAAACGCCGCCCGGTAGAGCACGACCATATACATCAGCGTCGCCTCGGCCGGTTTGCCGGTGGTGCCGCCGATGACCAGCGCTTGGGTAAACACCTGAAACGAATAGATGATCCCGATGACAAGGTTGAACAGGATCATCGGCGTGATCAGCGGCAGGGTGATCCATATGAGCTTGTGCCAGGGGTGCGGGCTGTCCAGATCGGCGGCTTCGGACACGTCCCTGGGGATGTTCTGCAAGCCGCCCAGAAACACCAGCGTCTCCACCCCCAGCGGCCACAGGCTGAGCAGGATCAGCGTCCACAGCGCGGCCTTGGGGTCCAAAAGCCAGTCGGGCGGATGCAGGCCCATGGCTTGCAGCATGATGTTGACCGGCCCGGCGCCGGGGTTCAGGAGCAGGATGAACACGACCGATCCGGCCACCGCAGGCATCAGGAATGGCAGGTAGAACACCGTGCGATAAAACCCCGACAGCGCCGTCACCCGGTTCAGCAGCAGTGCCAGCCCCAGCGCCAGCACCAGCTTGATCGGCACCGAGATGGTGGCGAACATCAGCGTGTTCCTGGCCGAGGCCCAGACCTCGGGGTCGGCCCAGATCGCGGCATAATTCTGCAACCCCACCCATTTCGGCGCGCCGGTGATCTGGAACTTCGCCTGCGCGATGTAGAAGGTGATGACCAGCGGGATCAGGGTAAAGATCGCCAGCCCCACCATCCACGGCAGCGCAAACAGCATCCCCGCCCGCGCCTCGCCCCGTCCGGCGCGGCGGCGTCGGGGCGGTGATGCCGCCCCGATCTGGGATGCCGCGTCCGCCATCAACCGGCCAGAACCCGTTCCAGTTCGGCCTGTGCCGCCTTTTGCGCGTCGGCCAAAGCGTCTTTGACCGGGGCGGCCTTGGTGTAGATCTTCTCCATCGCGCGGGCCATCTGGTCGTTGCCAAAGCTTTGCACCGGCGAGTTCCACATCGGCGTGACAATGGCCGCCTGTGCGGCGAGAAAGCCCGTCAACTCATCAGCGAAAGCTTGCCCCCGATGCTCGATCAGGCTTTGCGGCGCCTTGGCGTGAACCTGCGAATTGGTCGGCACGTCGGGGATCTGTTCGTACCAGGTCACGACACCTTCGGTCGAAAGGAAGGTCAGATAGTCGAACGCCGCCTTGGGGTTCTTCGATCCGATCGGAATGACGAACCAGTTCGGCCAGGTGCCAGAGACCGGGTCCTTGCCCGACGGCCCAGTCGGGTTGGGCGCGAGGTTCCAGTTCTTGAAGGTCGGTGCGGGGTCCGCGTAGATATCGCCCAGAAGCCACGAGCCCGACATCAGCCCGGCCTGCCGCCCCAGCCGGAACGCGGGGCCAGTGCCCGCCGTACCATCGGCATAGGCTTCCTTGAAATTGGCGGAGCGGTCGACAAGGTTGACATCGCCCTTGTATTCCTCGACCAGCCAATCCAGAAAGAAGCTCATCATTTCAATGTTCTGGTCGCTGTCCAGGTGGTATTTCAGGTTGGCCTCGTCAAAGAGCATCCCGCCATTCAGCGCCGACCAGATCGCCATCGTCTCGGGGATGCGATTGGGCATGAAGCCCGCCACCTTCAGCGTGTCGCCATCCCAGACGGTGAACTCCTTGCTGAGCTTGCGCATCTCGGCCCAGGTCTTGGGGAACGAGGCGCGGTCCGATTTGATGCCCTTGGCGTCGAACATTTCTTGATTGTACCACATCGAATAGACCCCGGCGGTGACCGGCAGGCCATAGGTCTTGCCCTTGAACTGGCACGACGACAAGAGCCCCTTGGGCCAGGTCGCGATGTCGATCTTGGAGCCCTTCATCATGTCATCCAGCGGCATGAACGCGCCTTGCGCGCCCAGGCTGACCGGGCTGTCCCACAGCATCGAGATGTCGGGCGGGCTGCCTGCGGTGATCGACCCGATCAGGGCCTGCGTGAACTCGGTATCCTGCCCCAGCCCGCAAACGGTCTTGGCCGGGCCAAGCTTGGCGGTCTTGGAGAACCCGTCCAGCAGGCCGGTATGGATCTTGCAGAACAGGTCCGACCCGCCCGGCAACCACAGCAGCAACTGGCCCTCCGCTTGGGCATAGGCGCCGCCCGGCAGCGCCAGGATCGCCCCGGCCGCCGCCGTGCCATGCAGGAAGCTGCGGCGACTGATCGAGCGGGGTGCAGCGTTGGTCTTATGTGACATCTGTCTTCTCCCTATTGTCGATGTTCAGGTGAACTGGCCGGTGGGCCGGCTCTGGTTGTTGCAGTGTAGCACAGGCCGCACCGATCAGGCCGGCATCTTGACCGAGGGCGGCCTGCAAGATGGGCATCGGATGGTCGACGCCGTCCCACAAGCTGGCACGGATGGCCGTGGCAAGGCTGTCGAAATACGGTCCCGGTGCCGAGCCAAGCCCGCCGCCGATCACGATGGCCTCGGGGTCAAGCCCATCGGCCAAAAGCGCCAGCACCCGGCCCAATTCGCCTGTCGCATGGGTGATAACCCGGATGGCGTCGGCATCGCCGCGCCGGGCGGCGGCCAGAACCACCTCGGCCGGTCCCACGCCATAGGCGGCGGCAAGGCCCGGACCGGAGGCCACGTCTTCGACCATGCCCGCGCTGACATGGCCACAGTCCGGGCAGACATGGCGGTTGGCGCTGTTGGCGATGACAAGGGCTGCGCCGCGCGAACCCTGATAGGGCACGCCGTCCAGCACCAGCGTGCCGCTGACCCCGGTGCCGATGGTGACAAAGTAGAAATCGGCAAAGCCCCGCCCCGCCCCGAACCGCGCCTCGGCCAGCGCCGCCGCCCGCACGTCGGCGGTCACGACGCAAGGCAGCACCGCGCCCAATGCTTCCGCCACGTCGAGCCCCGTCCAGCGGATGCGATGATCGCTGAACACCCGGCCTTTCCGGTCCACCAGTTCGGCCACGCCGACCCCCAGCGCCTTGACCGGCAGGCCCAGCCGCCCGGCCTCGGCCCGCAAATCCCGCGCCAGCGCCAGCGTGTCCGCCAGGATCGCCGCCCCGCCGCGCCCGTAATCCGTTGGTACTTGCCGCCGCGCCGCAAGCGCACCGCTGGTAAGATCGACGATGCCACCCGCAATCTTGGTGCCACCGACGTCAATGCCCAGCGCGTGCCGGTCCGCTTGCATCACGGCACCGGGCGGTAAAGCGGGGCCACACCGAACAGATATTCCGCCGGTTCGCCCCCCATGTTGAAGGCGCGATACCGCGTGCCCTGCGGCAAGTAGAACCCGTCCTGCGGATGCAGTTCGAACCACACCGGCGACGCCTCGGGGTCGTCGATCAATATGTTGACGCGACCGGACAGCACATAGATCCCCATGGCTCCGCCATGCTCCTGCACCTCGCTGCGCCCGCCAGGGTTCAACCTGACCGACCCCGCCGTCAATTGGTCAGTCGAGGCGACTATCCCGGTCAGCACGCGCGGATCGGACCGGTCCAGCGCCCACAACCGGTCCGCCTCGCGCAAGACCCGTATCGTCGCACGCCCCAAGGCCGCAGCTTGCCCGGCAGGCCAATGGCCGATCAACTCACGGC
>JANXPK010000335.1 GCA_025357355.1 Rhodobacterales bacterium | reverse complement strand
GCCCAGCCCAACCCCCCTTGCCTTGCGCTGGCGCGCGGCGGCAATCGGACCGATGAGGGCTACACTGTAGCCCTCATCAGACGGTCCTCTGGCACCGGTGGCGAGGGCGGCGCGCACTGGCCAATGAAAGAGCGTCCGGTTGCCGGCACTTTCAAATCAGCGTGGCCGCGACTGCGGCTGTCAGTTCGCCGCCGCAGTCCCCGGCGCTGAGGCAGCAGCGCGCCGCAGCATTTCCTGGCGGTACAGTTGCAGAAAATCGACGGTGTCGATGTTCAGGGGCGGGAAGCCGCCGTCATGGGTGACGTCCGAAATGATGCGCCGGATGAACGGGAACAGCATGCGCGGGCATTCGATCAACAGGAACGGATGCAACTGGTCGTCCGGCACGCCTTCGACCAGAAAAACACCGCCATATTCCAGCTCCATCAGGAACAGCGTCTCGTCGGTGACCTTGTTCTTCGAGGTGATCTTGAACTTGGTGATCACATCATATTGATGGTCAATCGTCCGCTTGCGCGCATCCAGCGACACACCGACCTGAATGTCGGGCTGCATCTCGGTGCCGGTCAGGCCCTTTTGCGCCACCAGGTTCTCGAACGACATGTCCCGCACGAATTGCGCCAGAACCTGCATCTTGATTGCCGGTGCGGCCTGTGGCGCGGCCCCGTTTGCGCTGCTTTCCTCGGCCATCGTGGCCTCCCTTTGAAAATCGTCGCCGCTTCCTAGCAGGCACTCACGGCTTGGTCCATCCCGAAGGCTGATGCGGCCCCGACGGCTGATGCGACTTGACCTCGACTGCCGTCGCATCAACCACGTCGCCAGAGGGTCGCCGGTGCAGCATCGCCGCGGTTCGGTCGAACGCCGCCACTTTCAGCCGTGTGCCAACGATTTTGACGATCCAGTTGCGGACCGGCGGCAACAACAGCACCAACCCCAGCGCGTCGGTCAGAAACCCCGGCAGGATCAACAGCACCGCCGCCAGCGCCAGCAAGCCCGAATGCGCCATCGGCGTCAGGGGTGCGCGCAGGGCCACCACATTGGCTTTCAGCGTTGCGATCACATGGGCGCCCTGCCAGCGCAAGATCGCCACCCCAGCCACCGCAGAGCCGATCACGATGACCAGCGTGCCGAAAAGACCGATCCAGGCCCCCAGCGTCACGAACAGCGAAATCTCGATCAGCGACCAGATGACAAACAGCACCAGACCCCGCATCATCGTCGTCTCCCGTGGCATTTCGTCCCCTTGAGGTGGACTTGGCTCTGCCCAACCCTTACATAAGGCGCAACCGCACGATTTACCAATGGGCGCGCTGCACCCATCAGAGGCAAAGCATGAACTCTTCCCTGATCCAGCTTCTTGTCCTTGCCGGGATCGCCGTGTTCCTGATCGTCAAGCTGCGTTCGGTTCTGGGCACGCGCGACGGGTTCGAACAGCCGCCACTGCCTGCCGATGATATCCGGCCGCGCCCGCAACTGCATGTGATCGAAGGCGGGCCGGATCGTGACATCGCCGACAACACCACCGACCCGGCCTCGGTCACGGCACTTGCCGCCATGAAAGCGGCAGAGCCTTCGTTCAACGTCACCGATTTCCTGAAAGGCGCGCGTTCGGCCTATGAGATGATCCTGATGGCCTTCGACAAGGGCGATATGGACCGGATCAAGCCGTTTCTGGGTGACGAGGTGGCCACGCATTTTGCCGCCGCCATTGCCGACCGGCAGGCGCGCGGGCTGACCATCACCTCTACCTTTGCCGGGGTGCGCGATCTGTCGCTGGCCGAGGCAAGCTTTGATCCCAGCACCAAACTGGCCGAGATCGCGGTGCGCTTTTCAGGCGAGTTGTCGCGTACGGTGCGCGACAAGACGGGGGCCGTGGTCGAAGGCAATCCCTCTGCCATCATCCGCCAGCGCGATACCTGGACCTTTGCCCGTCGCATGGGCACCGGCGATCCGAACTGGCAACTGACCGTCACCGGCGACTAGGCCCGCGGGGGGATGCGTGCGCTGCAAGCCCTTTCCCTGGCCCTGGCTGTCATGACGGCCGGTCCTGCCCCGGCGCAGGTCTTTGACTATGAAAGCCTGCCCGGCTGGGCCGAAGATGATCACCTGGCCGCCCTGCAGACCTTTCGCCACACCTGCGATCTGATGACCGATCCCGACTGGACCCCGGTCTGTCGCCTTGCCCTTGATGTCGATGACAACGAAGCCGCCGCGCGGCAGTTTTTCGAGCTTTTGTTCAAACCCGTGCTGCTGGGCCAGCCCCCCGCCCTGTTCACCGGTTATTATGAGCCGGTGCTCGAAGGGTCGCCCATCCGCACCGCGCGCTTTGCCTGGCCGATCTACCGCCGCCCGCCCGAATTGCGCGACGGTGCGGTGTGGTACGACCGCGCCACCATCGACAGCGGCATCCTGCGCGGGCGTGGTCTTGAAATCGCCTGGCTTGATGACCCGGTAGAGGTGTTCTTTCTGCATATCCAGGGTTCGGGGCGCATTCACCTGCCCGGCGGCCACACCATTCGCGTGGGCTATGCCGGTCGCAATGGTTACGCCTATCGCTCGGTCGGGCAGGAACTGGTCAACCGGGGCGTCTTCAGCCCGTCGCAGGTTTCGGCGGACACCATCCGCGCCTGGGTACGCGCCAATCCTGACGCGGGAATGGCGCTTTTGAACCTCAACCCGTCCTACGTCTTCTTCCGAACCCTCGCCGATCTGCCCGACGCCAAGGGCCCGATCGGCGCCATGGGCCGCTCGATCACGCCGCTGCGCTCGGTCGCCATCGACCCCGACCACATCCCGCTGGGAGCACCCGTTTGGGTCGAGAAAGACGGCGCCGATCCGATTCACCGGCTGATGATCGCCCAGGACACCGGCGGCGCCATCAAGGGCGCCCAGCGCGCCGACATCTTCTTTGGCACCGGGGTGGATGCGGGTCAGGCGGCGGGGGCGATCAAGGATGGTGGCCGCCTGCTGTTGCTGCTGCCCATCGACCGCGCCTATGCCATGCTGACCGGCGACTGAGATGTCGCGCCGCCGCACCCTGCGCCCGGATGAGGAAGACCTGTGGCAAACCGTCGCCCGCACGGCGCGGCCGCTGAACCCCATCACCCACCGCCGCAAGGTCGACGCCCCAGCCGTCCCTGTCGCCGTCAAGCCAACAGAACCGCCCCGCCTGCCCGCCTTTCGCCTTGGCGAAAAGCTGCGCCAGACCCCGAGCCACGACCTCGCCCCCAGCCATCCCGACGTCCTGTCGGCCCCGGTCGTGATGGACGCCAAGGCCCATGCCCGCATGACCCGCGGCAAGCTCGCCCCCGAGGCGCGCCTCGACCTGCATGGGCTGACCCTGGCCGAGGCGCATCCCGAACTGATCCGCTTCATCCTGAATGCCCAAGGTGCGGGTCTGCGTCTGGTGCTGGTGATCACCGGCAAGGGCAAACAGAAACCCGAAGCTGATGGCTTCTGGGGTCCGATCCCGCAACGCATGGGCGTGCTGCGCCATCAGGTCCCGCTGTGGCTGCGTCAGATGCCGCTTGCGCCCAGCGTGCTGCAGATCAGCGAGGCGCATCTGAAGCATGGCGGCTCTGGCGCCTGTTACGTCTATCTCAGGCGCAACCGGTAGGGTGCGCATTCATTGCGCACCTCTGGCGAAAGTACCGTTGACGCAACGCCTTTGATGGATCGCCAACCAGTTGACGGAGCAATCATGACCGAGACTTCGTTCATCACTGCCAATCAGGCCTTTGAGGTTTGGCTGCACACGCAATGCCCGGTGGTCAAGTCTGACCTTGCGCTCAAGCACAAGCACATGGCCAGCAACGCCTTCACCTTCCTGCGCGCCACCTTCTTCCGTTGGGCGCAGATCATCGAGACGCTGTGCCCGGTCGCCCGCACCGCCCCGGCGCCGCTTTCGGTCGGTGACAGCCATGTCGAGAATTTCGGCACGTGGCGCGATGTCGAGGGGCGGCTGATCTGGGGCGCCAATGACTTTGACGAGGCGGCGGTGATGCCCTATCCCTACGACCTGATCCGGCTGGCCACCAGCGCCCAGCTTTGTGCGCCCGCCCTCGACCCGAAGGTGATTGCCACCGCAGTCCTGACGGGATACCGGCGCGGTCTTGAAGATCCGCAGCCCTTCGTTCTCAGCGATGGAACAACCCGGGATCGCGCAGCGCTGGCGGGCAAACCCGAGTCCGCCAGGAAATTCTGGGCCGAGATCATGAAAGCCCTGAAGGACGCGCCCCCGACGGACACCCCTCCGCCAGAGATTGCGGCCGCCCTGTGCGCCTTGCTGCCCGAACCTGTCGCGAACATCGGTTTCGCCCGCCGCACTGCCGGGACCGGCAGCCTCGGGCGGCCGCGTTTCATCGCGGTGGCGCCGTGGCGTGGCGGTCATGCGGTGCGCGAGGCCAAGGCGCTGGTGCCTTCGGCCTGGGTCTGGGCGCATGGCGACAGCCGACCCGACCTGCATTTTCTGCAACTTGCCCAGGCATCCTGGCGCGCGCCGGACCCTTACCTTTCGCAAACCGGCACCTTCATCCTGCGCCGCCTTGCCCCCGACGCGATCAAGGCCAATTTCACCGACCGCCAGCCTGCGAAATTCGGCCGCCGCCTGTTGCAGGCGATGGGCCGGGAACTGGGCGGCTTGCATGGTGCGTCCGCAGGCATGGCTTTGGCGATCATCCGGCATCTGGACCGCAGCGCGGACGATTGGCTGGCTGACGCCGTCGGCAAGGCAACCGCGGCCACCAAAGATGATTTCAGGGCGTGGAAACAGCATTTTCAGGCCCAACGCGCGCGCAAGCGCTGAGCGTTACCGCCGGGCCCCGTAGGGCTCCGCTCCCCAGGGCCGCAAGATCACAGCGGTCGCATTCTGCACCGTCAGAACCACCCCCGGCAACAGGCCCAGCCGCGACCGGCGGTCCTGTTCAAACGCGCCCTGAATGTCCGAGATCCGGCCCAGAAGCTGAATCAGGGCCGCCGAATCTCCGACGACGAAATGCCCGGTCCCCTGAACAAACTCCCCCACGTCCAGAAATGTCACCTTCAATTCCGCCAGCCGCGTCAGATCCGTCAGAGAGCCCAGCCGTTCGTCCTGCCCGGTCAGCGCCGCCGACACCCGCAGAAACTGGTCGCGCCTGGTGCCAAAGATCACAAAGGGCTGCGGCAGCGTCCCGATCGACAGCGCTTCCTCGCGGAAAACGTCCACGTCGATATCGGGTGAAATCAGGATGACCCCGCCCAGCAGCTTCAGCGTCCTGGTGTCGCCTTCAATCGCAGCCGACCGCAGCGCCTCCATCGTCACGCCAGAGCCCATCGAATGGGCCACCAGCAAGATCCGCTTGGCCCCGGCGCGCGCCACCTCGTGGATCAGGCTGGCGAGCCCATCGCGCGCGAACAGGGCGCTATAGCGGTCATATTCATAGCCCAAAGGTTGCGCAGCCGAGGGCCAGGAGTATAGCAGCACCGTCCCCGGCAGCTTCAGATCATGGGCAAGCTGGGCAATGCGGTAGATGCCCTCGGCATAGTTGCTGTTGTAGCCGTGCACAAAGATCACCGCCTCACCGTCCGTGGCCCGCAACTGCTGGCGCAGATCAGACTGAAACTCTGGCGTGGTCTGGTAAACCCGCTGACCCGTTGTGACGAACTGCGTCCAGGGGTCCGGTGTCGCCCCCGGCCGGGGTCACCTGATCGCGCCTGCGGTCCGGTTCGGCGGGACGGACACATCAACCTGGGCAAACCGGATGGTTTCAGACCGCGGCGCGCCAAAGCTGCCGTCAGGTTCCTGCTTGCGCGTTGTCCCAATGAAGACCGTCTCGACCGTCCCGACCTTACCCGCCGCCGCGTCCAACGTCCCCTGACCGCGATGGGCGCAGGCGGTCAGCAGGGTCAGACAGAGCAGCACAAGACCTCGGCCAGTCCGGGAACCCCTTGGGCAACTGGTTAAGATGTGGTTAACGAAAAAAGGCAAGTAACTGATAATATGATGTTTTGGAAAGTGTCCACATGCAGACACCTCTCAAAGCACGTAGCGCGACAGGTCCGCCGAGCGTGACAGCGCCCCCAGATTGGCCTCGACAAACCCCGCGTCCACCACCACGGCGTCGCCTCCCCGGTCGGGGGCAGAGAAGCTCAGCTCTTCGAACACCCGCTCCATCACCGTATAAAGCCTGCGCGCCCCGATATTCTCGATCGCCTGG
>JANXPK010000728.1 GCA_025357355.1 Rhodobacterales bacterium | reverse complement strand
CCACGGCCCAGGCCAGGATTGCCAAAACAAAGCTGATCATGGGGGCAAGAAAGAACACCGCCCGGTCGGCCCCGGCAGGCACGATGATTTCCTTGAGCACGAATTTCAGCGCGTCGGCCACCGACTGCAACAGGCCCCACGGCCCCACCACGTTCGGGCCGCGCCGCATCTGAACCGCGGCCCAGATCTTGCGGTCGCCATAGACCAGGAACAACAGGCTGATCATCACGAAACCGACGATCAGCAGGCTTTGCAAGGCCATCAGGATCGCCGTCCCCAGTCCGGTTTGAAAGAAATCAGCCATTCTTCGCCCTCATCCCGCCCAAACTTCTACCAACAGCCTATACTGTCGGAATTCCCAGTGACCCGCAGTTGCGCACCGTCACTTCCGCGTCGATCGTCTTCAGCCCGTTCGGCAGCGCCGCCGAAATGGTGTAAACCGCATCTGCGCGCCAAGTTCCACCGCTTTCCGCGATATTCGTCCGCAAGTGCCGCGCAAAACCGAAACCGCGGATCAGCGCATATTGGGCCGCGGCACATTCGGCATAATCCGACACGTCCTGACGGTTACGCGCGCCCTTCATTGCAACCCGGAAATCGACCAGATCGCCGTCAAGCAGGATCGTTTCGATCCCGAGATACGTCGGCTTGAAATTGGGATCGGCCGCCATTGCCACCCGGTCAGGTTCGACCGGCGCGGGCGCCGCACAAGCCGACAGTGCGGTCAGCGCGCCCGTCAAGCCAGCAAAAACCAGCGTCCGCCCCATCCTATTCCGCCGCCAGCTTGGTCTTGGCGCGGTCAGCCTCCGCCGCCGCCAACTCGCTCATCACCGCCGAGGCGCGGGCGATCGAATTGGTCAGGTAAAAGCCCTTGATAGCATTGCGGAAATCAGCCTTGCCCATATCGCGCACGGCCAGCGGAGACCAGACGTTCCGGGGCACCTCGTCAATCGCCCCGAGATGCGGGACGGCGGCGACGATGCGGGCTCGCAGGGCCATTTGCGAATCCCACGGCTGGGTCGCGCCAAGTTCGGCTGACAACGCCCGCAGGATCGCCCAATTCTCCTTGGCCTCGCCCGGCGCGAAACCGGCACGCTGCGCCAGTTGCGGGCGGCCTTCGGTGTTGACGAAAAGCCCGCCTTCCTCGGTATAGGCCGCTCCGGGCAGGATGATGTCGGCGCGGTTGGCACCGCGGTCGCCGTGACTGCCCTGATAGATCACGAAGGGGCCCTTGGCGATGTTGACCTCATCGGCGCCGAGGTTGTAGATCACCTCTGCCCCATCGACCGCCGCGGCCAGTCCACCTTCGGTCACGGCCCCCACATCCATCGCGCCAACCCGGGCCGCAGCGGTGTGCAACACCAGCAGTTTGACACCGAGGATGGTGCAATGCTTCATCGCCATGGCCAGCACAGCCTCGCCATCCGCCTCGTTGATGGCGCCTTGGCCGATGATCACGACACCGGGCTTGCCGTCGGGTCCCTGCGTCTCGGCCAACTTGACCAGATCGGCAAGAGCGGCGCGGTCGGTGCCGAAGTGGAGGTAATCGTACGTCAGATCAACGGCTTGCCCGATCAGTCCGATCTGCGCGCCATTGGTCCAGGCCTTGCGGATCCTTGCGTTCAGCACCGGCGCCTCGACGCGCGGGTTGCTGCCGATCAAGAGAATGCCCTTGGCGGCGTCGATGTCGGCAATGGTCGCGGTGCCGACATAGGCCCCCCGGTTGCCCGCAGGCAGCCGTGCGCCGTCGGTCCGGCATTCGACATGGCCGCCCTGCCCCTCGATCAGGTTCTTCAGCGCATGGGCCGCCTCGACCGGCACCAGATCGCCGATGAGGCCAGCAACCTTGCGGCCCTTCATCCCGGCAGCGGCAGCGGCCAGGGCTTCGCCCCAGCCCGCCTTGCGCAGCTTGCCATTCTCGCGAATGTACGGCGTGTCCAGACGCTGGCGGCGCAGACCGTCCCAGATGAAGCGGGTCTTGTCGGAAATCCATTCCTCGTTCACGCCGTCATGATTGCGCGGAATGATCCGCATGACTTCGCGACCCTTGGTGTCGATGCGGATGTTCGACCCCAGTGCATCCATCACGTCGATGCTTTCAGTCTTGGTCAGCTCCCAAGGCCTCGCGGTGAAGGCATAGGGTTTGGACGTCAGTGCGCCCACTGGGCAAAGGTCGATGATGTTGCCCTGCAGGTTGCTGTCCAGCGTGGCGTTCAGATAGGTGGTAATCTCGG
>JANXPK010000687.1 GCA_025357355.1 Rhodobacterales bacterium | reverse complement strand
TTCGCGTCTGACTGCCGGACTGAACGCCTTGGTTGTTGCCAAGCGTCGTGCGCCGTCTTTAATGGCACAGTGAGATTGGCGCAGTGAGTTTGGCGTGGAGGCAGGCGTGCAGGGGCTTGGTGAGGCGGCGTCAGTTGTGGTCCGCAAGGACCGGGTCGGGGATGTGATGGTGCTGGTCCTGTGCCATCCGCCGGTCAATGCGCTGTCGGATGCGGTACGCGGCGCCTTGGCCGAAGGTCTGCGCGAGGCGGTGGCCGACCCCGAGGTCAGAACCATCGTGATCCGCGGCGAGGGTCGCGGCTTTTCGGCGGGTGCCGATATCACCGAATTCGGCAAGGTCCGTCAGAATGTGCGGCTGGGCGATCTGTGTTCGCAGATCGAGAATTGCCTCAAGCCGGTGATCGCGGCGCTGCACGGGGTGGCGCTGGGCGGCGGGTTGGAGTTGGCTCTGGCGGCGCATTACCGGATTGCAACGGCGGGGGCGCAGCTTGGTCTGCCAGAAGTCAATCTGGGTCTGTTGCCGGGGGCGGGCGGCACGCAGCGGCTGCCGCGACTGGTCGGGGCCGAGGTGGCGTTGCGGATGATGTTGACCGGAGTTCCGATCAAGGCCGCCGAGGGGCTGGCCCTAGGGCTGGTGGACCGGGTGGTCGAGGCTGATCTGACCGAGGCAGCGGTCGCGATGGCGGGCGAGCGGCTGGTGGCGCGGCGGACCTGCGACATGCGCAGCGGCTTGCGCGATGTGCCCGCCTATCAGGCCGCGATCAGGGCGGCACGGGTGGCAAATCAGGGCAACCGGCTGCCCGCACCGGCGCGGATCATCGATTGCGTCGAGGTGGCGGCGCTGTTCCCGTTGCAGCAGGGTCTGAATGCCGAAGAGGCGACTTTTGGCGATCTGGTCGCCACGCCGGAGGCGGCAGGTTTGCGCCACGCCTTTTTCATCGAGCGTCGCGCCGCATTGCCACCGACTGAAGTGGCCGCATTGGGGGTGCAGCCGATTGCGTCTCTGGGGATTTGGGGCGCCGGTGACCTCGCCGCCGATCTGGCCTTTCAGGCGCTGTCGGCGGGACTTCGGGTGGTGCTGGCGGCGGCTGAGCGCGAGGCCGTGGTGGCGGCGCTGGAGCGTATCGCGGCCCGGCAGGAACGGGCTGTGGTCGCGGGCCTGATGAACGAGGATGCGCGCGATGCCGACTGGGCGCGGCTGGCAACCTCGAC
>JANXPK010000664.1 GCA_025357355.1 Rhodobacterales bacterium | reverse complement strand
CGGACGGCGTTGTTCTGGCGGTGCAAGAGCGAGGCACCGGCGACCGGGTCGAGAAATACGGAAAAGGCGCGGTCGGGGCCCGCGGTGCTTTGGATACGCAGAAGAACGGTGGGCTCAAGGATCGGCAGCGCAAACTCCAGCACGAACAGCCCATGGTCCAGCAGCGCCGGTTCCTGCGGGCAGGGGTCCTTGCGGTCGGACAGGGCAATCCAATCGGTCATCAGCGGGCCTCAGGCCGCTGAGGAGAATGGGGGTAAGACCATACTGCCTCTTTCAGCCGGGGTTTGCGCCGCCGGTCCGGGTTGCCTGTTGCGGGCTGTTGCGCCCTGTCCGGTTGGGGACGTCCTGCCTCTGGACTTGTTATTGCGGCAAGGTTACGCGATCTGTCGCGGTCTGTCACGCCCCAAGGGGCGGAATGGGAGAGTTGGCATGGCGGAGATGGATGCAGTTGCGTTGACGGCGGCCCTGATCCGTTGTCCGAGTGTGACCCCGGCGGAAGGTGGCACCCTGACGCTGCTGGAAGGCGTGCTGCGCGGGGCGGGGTTTGAGTGCACCCGTGTCGATCGCGGCGGGGTGTGCAACCTTTTTGCCCGCTGGGGGCGGCGCGGGGCCAACAAGAGCTTTGGCTTCAACGGCCATGTCGATGTGGTGCCGGTCGGCGATGCGGCGGCTTGGACACACGATCCGTTCGGGGCCGAGGTGGTGGGCGGGGTGATGTATGGCCGGGGGTCGACCGACATGAAATCGGGGGTGGCGGCGTTTGTGGCGGCGGCGGTGGAGTTCGTGGAAGCGAGCCCGCCGGATGGGGCGGTCATCCTGACGATTACCGGCGATGAAGAGGGCGACGGGGTGGACGGCACCGTGGCGCTGCTGGATTGGATGGCGGCGAATGGTGAGCGGATGAGCCATTGTCTGGTGGGCGAGCCAACCTGTCCGGCGCAACTGGGCGACATGATGAAGATCGGGCGGCGCGGGTCACTGACGGCCTTTTTCTCGGCGCAGGGAGTGCAAGGGCATTCGGCCTATCCGCACCGGGCGAAGAACCCGATGTCGGCGCTGGTGGCGTTGCTTGCCCGGCTGGAGGCGGAACAGCTGGACCGGGGCACCGGGCATTTCGATGCGTCCACGCTGGCGATCACCACCGTGGACTGCGGCAACAAGGCGACCAATGTGATCCCCTCGCGCGGGGCGGCTACGGTCAACATCCGGTTCAACGATGGCCATACGGGGGCGAGCCTGACCGAGTGGTTGCGCGGTCATGCAGCGGCGGTGCAGGCGGCGACGGGGGTGGAGATCGGGATGCGGGTGCAGATTTCGGGGGAGAGTTTTCTGACGCCGCCGGGCGAGTTTTCGGCGCTGATTGCGCGGGCGGTGCAGGCGGAGACCGGGCTGGTGCCGGAAGCTTCGACCTCGGGCGGGACGTCGGACGCGCGGTTCGTCAGGGATCATTGCCCGGTGGTGGAGTTCGGGCTGGTTGGCCGCACCATGCATCAGGTCGATGAATGCGTGGAGGTGGTGCAAATCGTCAAGCTGAAGGCGATCTATGGCCGGCTGCTGCGGGACTATTTCGCGTGATGCTGGAGATTGGCGAGACGCGGGACATCGCTCTGTGCCGGGCGTTGCGGCGGGAGGTGTTCATCGTGGAGCAGGGGGTTTCGGAGGCGGACGAGGTGGACGACCTGACGAGGTTGCGGAGCATCTTCTGGCGCGGTGGGAGGGGGAGCCGGTAGGGTCGGCGCGGCTTTTGGTGATGGGGGATTTGGGCAAGATCGGGCGGGTGTGCGTGCTGCGGACGGCGCGGGGGCGGGGGATTGGTGCGGCGCTGATTCGGGCGGCGGTGGCGCGGTTCCGGGAAATGCCGGGGGTTTGGACGGTCAAGCTGGGGGCGCAGGTGACGGCGCTGGGGTTCTACGAGGCGCTGGGATTTGTCGCGGTGGGTGCGATTTATGATGATGCGGGCATTCAGCATCGGGACATGGTGCTGGGGCTTTAGGGGATGGTCCGAACCTCGGACCTGGTGTGTTATCGTTTAAAAGCAATGTGTTGAGATTTCTTGTTAACCAGATATTAGGACGCGGAGTTTGATCGAACCTGCGTGCTTAATTCTCTTCCCCGATGCGCCAAAGCGTATCGGGGACGCGCCCGACCGCCCCCAGGGCGGGCGCGTTCCGCTCCCGCCCGCGGTCAGGCGCGTCCCCTTCTTCATCATGGCGCCCGACCCAATCCCCCTTGCCTTGCGCTTGCGCGCGGCGGCAATCGGAACGATGAGGGCTCCCCCGGAGCCCTCATCAAACGGTCCTCTGGCGCGGGTGGTGAGGGTGGGGCGTGAAAGAGTGGGCGGGGATTTGCGTCAGCCCTGCGGCGTCATCGCCCTGCGACCCTTTTCCCGCTCCAGCCCCAGCCGCCTTTCACGCCAGATGATCAGGATCCCGGCGATCACCACCAAAGTTGCCCCCTCCAG
>JANXPK010000651.1 GCA_025357355.1 Rhodobacterales bacterium | reverse complement strand
CAGAAAGCCGTCGCGCGCCGGGGTCCAGTTGATCGCCCATTCGACCGAGCCGGGAATGCCGAACTTCTCTTGAAACCGGACCTTGCCGGCAAAGGGGCGGTCGGCGTAGGTCGAAGTTTTCTCCAGCTGGTCGCCGAGGAAATCGGCGAGGCCACCGGGGAAGTGGAAAGTCGCCTCCATCGGGGTGTCGCCGTCGGGGAGGGCGGATTTCCAGCGGATTTCGACACCGGAGAAGATGTAGGCCTTGGAGCGGACCATGCGCAGCAGGCGGGAGGGGCGGAAGGTCTGGTGGCCGAAAATCTCGGGGTCAGGGTGGAAGGTGGTGGTGGTGCCGCGGCGGTTGACGGTGGGGCCGATCTTGACGATGGGACCAAGCGGTTTGCCGCGGGAGAAGTTCTGGGCGTAAAGCTCTTTGTTGCGGGCGACCTCGACATCCATGCGGTCGCTGAGGGCGTTGACGACCGAAGAGCCGACGCCGTGCAGTCCGCCGGAGGTTTCGTACGCCTTGCCGCCGAATTTGCCGCCGGAATGCAGGGTGCAAAGGATGACCTCGAGCGCGGACTTGTCGGGGAATTTGGGGTGGGGATCGACGGGGATGCCACGGCCATTGTCGCGCACGGTCAGCGCACCGTCGTCGTGCAGTTCAACCTCGATGCGGTTGGCGTGACCGGCGACGGCTTCGTCCATCGAGTTGTCCAGGATCTCGGCGGCGAGGTGGTGGTAGGCGCGTTCATCAATGCCGCCGATATACATGCCGGGGCGCAGGCGGACGGCCTCGAGCGGTTCCAGCACCTCGATGGAGGCGGCGTTGTAATCGTCGTCTTTGCCGGAGAGCAGGTCGGGGGCCATGGATGCTCGATTCTGGTTATTTATGGGCTGGCATTAGAGCGGTTTGCGGCCCTTGGCGCAAGATATGGGGTCAGAGGCGCTGGCGCAGCCATTCGCCCAGCTCGCCTGCGTCCAAGAGGCGCTGAGCCGCGCGGATGATGACGGGGCCGATCGTGGCGGCGGTCAGAGGGCAGGCGATGCCTTGAAGATCAAGGCAGGTCTGCATGACGCGGTAAGCGGTGCGTTTGTTGCCGTCATTGAAGCACTGGCCTTGCGCGATGGCTATCGCATGGGCGGCGGCCAGATCGAAGGCGTCGGGCAACAGGCCAAAGTAGAGGCGGTTTTCGACGCGCGCCAATGCACCTTCCAGCGACTTGTCCCCGGCGAGGCCCGGCAACTCGCCCGGGTTGAGGATTTCATCGTGGATTTTGATGACGGCTTCAAGCGGAAGAAGGATCAGGGTCATTTGTCCCTAAGATAGTCCAAAACGGGCTGGGCGAGGTCGCGGGTGCGCGCAAGACTTTCCATCACTTCTTCCAGGGTGGCGGGGCGAAAATCTGCCGGATCAGGCATCGCCTCGACGGGAACGAAATAGCCCACGAGGGCCGAATTCTTCAGGATGGCGATCGGTTTGCCGTTGGCCCGGTCAAAGACCTTTTGCGGCTCTCGCAGTTCGGTTATCGTGGCGATCTGGTTGGTGGCAAGGCGGGTCATGGCGCGGGCTCCGTGAAGGGGGATGTGTATTGCAATATACATCATGTTGCGCAGAATTCAAGGAGGTTGGCGATGCGGGTTCTGTTCACGGGTGGGGCGGGCAAGGCGGGCAGGCATGTGGTGCCGTATCTGGCCGCAGCGGGGCATCAGGTGCTCAATGTCGATCTGGTGCCGCTCAGGCATCCCGGCGTGGCCGATCTGGTGTGCGACATCACCGATTCAGGCCAGATGTTCAATGCCATGACGGCGCATATCGGGATGGCGGGGATGGAGGCGGGGCCGCCGCAACCCTTTGACGCGGTGGTGCATTTTGCAGCCATTCCGGCGATGCATCTGCGGCCCGAGGTCGAGACCTACCGGGTCAATGTCATGGGCACCTACAATGTCATCGAGGCGGCGGTGAAGCTGGGCATCCGCAAGATCATCGTGGCCTCGTCGGAGACGACCTATGGCGTTTGCTTTTCCAATGGCGAGGTCGATCCCAAGGTGCTGCCGCTGGACGAGGACTACGACATCGACCCGATGGACAGCTATGGCATGTCCAAGAAGGTCAATGAAGCCACGGCACGGTCGTTTCAGCGTCGCTCGGGCTTTGACATCTATGCGCTCAGGATCGGCAACGTGATCGAGCCCAATGAATATGACCGTTTCCCCGGCTTCTTTGCCGATCCGGGGCAAAGGCGGCGGATTACGTTCAGCTATATCGATGCGCGCGATCTTGGGCAGATCGTCGATCTGGCGCTGCGGAAAGACGGGTTGGGGTTTCAGGTGTTCAACGCGGCCAACGACACCAATTCGGTGTGCCAGACCAATGAAGAGCTGCTCAAGCGCTTCTTCCCCAAGGTGCCGTTATCCCGCAAGCTTGGGCCGCACGAAAGCCTGCTCTCCAACCGCAAGATCCGTGAGGTTCTGGGGTTCATGGAACAGCACAATTGGCGCAATTACGTCAAGGACCTGACAGCCTGATTTCATCTTTTCCCAAATATCCCACGGGAGGTCTGGAGGGTGTGAAACCCTCCAGTCTTGCCGCAATCACGCCGGTTCGGCCATGCGGGCGGCCCACATCGCCTTGAAAGCGGGGCGGGACTGGCAGCGTTCGATCCAGCCCTTGATCGCCGGAAATTCGACCATCAGGGCGGCGTTGCCCTGGGCGTAGCGGGTGACCTCGGCGGTGTTGATGTCGGCGGCGGTAAAGCGGTCGCCGACCAGATAGGGGTGGGTCGCCAGATGGGCTTGCAGGCGGCGGAACGGGCGGCGGAGCTTTTCGGCGGCAACGCTGATCAGGGCGGCGCCTTCGGGGGTTTCGGAACGGCCTTCGGCTATGGGGTAGTACATCTCGAGCGCCGGAACCTCGACCGAGGTGGCGGCGAAAAGCGCCCATTGTTCCATCTGCGCCGTCTCGATATCCGACTGGGGCCCAAGGGCGCCGCCGTATTTGCGGGCGAGATAAAGGGTGATGGCGAGGCTTTCGGTCAGCACGACGTCGCCATCGGCCAAGGCGGGGATCTGGCCCAGAGGGTTGATCGCAAGGTAGGCGGGCGAGGCAGTGGACCAGCCTTTCCAGTCCGCGTTATCGCCGGCCAGCCGGTAGGCTTGCAGAACCGGCACCTGCGTGAAAGATGTGCCGGTTTCCTTGAGCAGCCAAAGCGGGCGCGAAGCGCGGGAGCGGGAAACGCCATAAAGGGTCAGCATGCGGTGTCCTGTCTTGTTTGCTGAACGCAATCTAGCCGCAGGTTTCGGCGTGCGAAAGGTGTTGTCGCCGATTTGACCGGGATCAAGGTTTGACCTTGAAATCGGCCTAGACTGCCGTTTCGATCAGCGGGAGGACAGGATGGACATCAAGGAAACAGAGGTTGTCGCGCCGGAGGTGCCGGTTGTGGCGGCGGGCGGAGATGCACAGGTGGCGGCGGATCATGACGGGGTCAGCGGGCCGCGCCAGTTCCCTGCCGTGACCAAGGACGCGATCCGTCATGCGTTTGAATCCGGGGTCTATCCCTATCCGCGCCTGATGGGGACGGCGACCTACGAGGCACAGAAGGCCAAGTTGCAGGCGGAGTTGCTGAAGCTGCAGATCTGGACGCAGGAGACCGGACAGAAGTTCGTGCTGCTGTTCGAGGGGCGGGATGCGGCGGGCAAGGGCGGCACGATCAAGCGGTTCATGGAGCATCTGAACCCGCGCTATGCCCGCACCGTGGCCCTGACCAAGCCGTCGCTGGCCGAGACTGGCCAGTGGTACTTTCAGCGCTATGTCCAGCACCTGCCCACTGCGGGGGAAATCGTGCTCTTTGACCGCAGCTGGTACAACCGCGCCGGGGTGGAGCGGGTGATGGGGTTCTGCAGCCCGTCGGAATATCTGGAATTCATGCGCGAGGTGCCAGAGCTGGAACGGATGTTGGTCCGCTCGGGCATCAGGCTTTACAAGTACTGGTTTTCGGTCACGCGCGATGAACAGTTGAAGCGCTTCAAAGAGCGGGAGACCGACCCCTTGAAGCGCTGGAAGCTGTCGCCCATCGACAAGGCCAGTCTGGACAAGTGGGACGATTATACCGAGGCCAAGGAGGCGATGTTCTTCTATTCCGACACCGCCGACGCG
>JANXPK010000640.1 GCA_025357355.1 Rhodobacterales bacterium | reverse complement strand
GTTACAGAAAATGTCGCTACGCAAATTGTCGTTGAGCGAGACTACGATACAATACTTTGGGGCACCGACCACTTCTTGGCCTAGGGGGTCGTAGAACTACTCGTTGGAATCAACTTGGCGGATCTGAGGATCACACAGGTCGGCGACAGTTTCATCGTTGACCTGCCGTCGCCGGAGATTTTCAAAGCCACATTGGATGAAAACAGTGTCCGCGTCACCCGCGATGCGACCTTCCTGATGCGGTTAAGCGACCTGGACGCTGCTGCCAAGCAAAATGACATCAGGATTCAGATGCTCGAAGCCGGAAAAGCATTTGCCAAAGACCGGGGCCTGCTGCCCACTCGAAACGAAAATATAAGACGTATCCGTGAGATGCTGTCAGTGTCAAGCGTTGATACGTCGCACTTGCTCTTTACGGTTCCGAACAGCTAATGAGCGCGGACGAAGGCCCGCGCTCATCCAAAGTTTGCAGGGCCATACCCCGCCCTACGTCACGCCCCTGCGGGCCACACGAAGCTTGGTTGCAGGCTGTCGTAGACCGGGCGGCCGTCGTGGGGCTTTTCGTAGCCTTTGGTCACGTCCCAGTAGGCGTGGTAGGTGGCCTTGGGGAAATGGGCGTCGTCATAGCCCATGATGTTGGGCACGGCGACACGGATGCGGTGATGCTTGTCGTCCAGCATCAGTGCTGCGCCGCAATCGGCACAGGTGCACAGCTCCAGCGGGCCAGCCGGATTGTTGGCGTTGAAGGGCTGGCGCTTGATCTTTTCGGGGTGGTCGACCTTGACGTCGCCATAGTTGAAGAAGGCGACATGGGTGGTGTGCTGGCCGGTGACGGACTTGCAGACATTGCAGTGACATTCGTGGTTGTCGATCGGTTCGGCGGCGGATGTGACATGCACATGGGTGCAACCCCCGGCGTATTTGGCAGCCATAATCTTCTCCCTGAAATCGCCCCTTCTGAGGCATGGCATCAGACTAGCATGGGATTTCCGCAAGGGAAGATTCGTTTATCGGCCCAAAAGCAAAACGCCCCACCTTGCGGCAGGGCGTCTGGGCGGGCGTAGGGTGCGCATTCATTGCGCACCTTTCATCCGCGTTCTTCGATGATCTTGACCATGTGGCGCACCGCATGGACCATGCCGCGGACCGAGGGCGTATCCTCAAGCTCACGGGTGCGGCGGATCTTGTTCAGGCCAAGACCCTTGAGCGTCGCGGTCTGCACGGCCGGGCGGCGGGCGGCGGAGGCCGTCTGCTGCACGACAATCGTCTTCTTCGCTGCGGGGGCAGCCTCGGGCTTCTTTGCCATGATCAGGCCTCCACCACTTCGGCTTCGGGCTTGCGAAGGATCTCCGCCACCTTCTTGCCGCGCCGCGCCGCAACGGCGCGCGGCGAGGTTTCCTGGGCGAGACCGTCCATCGTGGCGCGGATCATGTTGTAGGGGTTGGTCGAGCCGATCGACTTGGCCACGACGTCCTTCAGACCCAGCATTTCGAACACGGCGCGCATCGGGCCGCCGGCGATGATGCCGGTACCTTCGACCGCTGACCGCATCACGACCTTGCCGGCGCCATGACGGCCCTGCATGTCGTGGTGCAGCGTCCGGCCGTCGCGGAGTGCCACCCGGATCATCTGGCGCTTGGCCTGCTCGGTCGCCTTGCGGATGGCCTCGGGCACTTCCTTGGCCTTGCCCTTGCCATAGCCGACGCGGCCACGCTGGTCACCCACCACCACCAAAGCGGCAAAGCCAAAGCGTTTGCCGCCTTTCACGGTTTTGGACACCCGGTTGATCGCGACCAGACGGTCGGCAAACTCCGGCGTTTCTTCAGGACGGTTGTCGCGGCGGTCATTGCCCCCACGATTGTCCCGGCGGTTTTCACGTTCTGCCATTTTGCTCTCCTCAGAACTTCAAGCCGCCTTCACGGGCAGCATCGGCCAAAGCCTTGATCTTGCC
>JANXPK010000625.1 GCA_025357355.1 Rhodobacterales bacterium | reverse complement strand
ACCGATGCCCGCCCGGGCACTTCCGGCAGCAGCGATGCGGGTCTGATCAATGATCTGACCGGCCAGATCGACACGCCCGACGGTGCCAGAACCACGCTTGTCGCCAAACAGGCCCGCCTTGATCAATCCGCGAAACAAGTGGTCATTGACGGCGGCGCCGTCATCACCAACTCCACCGGTTACCGGATCGAGACCCGGCAAATCCGCGTCGCCCTTGATCAAACCAGCCTTGACAGCGACGGCCCGATCGACGCCACCGGGCCGGTCGGGCACATCACGGCCGGCTCGCTTCACCTTGGTCTGGCCGTGGCCACCCCGGCCCAATACGTTCTGGTTTTCAAAGGCGGTGTTCGGCTGATATACCTTCCGTCCAGACAGGGGACCTCGAATTGATGCGCATTGGCCATAGCATGACGGCGACCCTGCTGGTCCTTGGCCTTACCTTTCTGCCGCAGGCCGCCTTGCCCCAAGGCACCGACGTGGCCTTTGCCGGTCTCAAAACCGATGTGAGCCTGCCGGTGCAGGTCAACGCCGATCAGTTGGCGGTCAATCAGCAAGACGGAACCGCCAGCTTTACCGGCAATGTCGTTGTCTCGCAGGGCGCCATGAAACTGACGGCGGCGACTGTGATGATTGAATATTCCACCGACAAGAAAGCGATCAAAAGCCTGCATGCCGCAGGTGGCATCACCGTAACCACCGGCACTGACGCCGCCACCGCCGACAGCGCCGACTATGCCCCCGACGGCGGCGATCTGGTCCTGATCGGCCATGTCGTGCTGACCCAGGGCCAGGCTGCGCTGGCGGGCGAGAAACTGACGCTCAGCCTCAAGTCAGGGCTCGGCACGATGTCAGGCCGGGTGACGACGATTTTCACACCAGGCAAGAACTGATGGCCACCCCCGCTCTTCAGGTCACCGAGGGCTCTGCCGGTCTCCACGTCCGCAACCTGCGCAAGAGCTACCGCAAGCGGCTTGTCTTGCGCGATGTGTCGCTGGATTTGACCCGGGGAGAGGTTGTGGCTTTGCTTGGTCCCAACGGCTCGGGCAAGACGACCTGCTTTTATGCCATTGCGGGTCTTGTCAGCCCGGAGGCGGGGCAAGTCCTGCTGGATGGCCGCGACGTGACCGCCCTGCCGATGTACCGGCGCGCCCGGCTTGGCATCGGCTATCTGCCGCAGGAAGTCTCGATCTTTCGTGGCCTGTCGGTCGAGGGCAATATCCTGGCTGTTCTTGAAATCGCCGAGCCCGACCGTCACAAGCGCCGCGAAAAGCTGGAGGAGTTGCTTGGCGATTTCTCCCTCACCCATATCCGCCACGCCCCGGCCCTTGCCCTGTCCGGCGGTGAACGCCGCCGGGTCGAGATTGCCCGATGTCTGGGTGCGGACCCGAAATACCTTTTGCTCGA
>JANXPK010000617.1 GCA_025357355.1 Rhodobacterales bacterium | reverse complement strand
TGGACGCCATCAACGCCGCCAGCCGGGCGTTTTCAGTGCGGCGCAGGATGCCGAAGCGTTTGTCCTCGATGCCCAGAAACACGTTTTGCGCCACGGTCAGGGCGGGCACGAGCTGCAGTTCCTGGTGCATCAGCGCGACACCCCGGGCAAGGGCGGCGCGCGGGTTCCACGGCTCGGCGGGTTGGCCAAAAACCTCCAGCTGGCCGGCGGTTGCGGCATAATAGCCGCCGAGCACCTTGCCCAGCGTCGACTTACCCGCACCGTTTTCGCCGACCAACCCGTGAATTTCGCCCGCCGCGATGTGCAGCGTGATGTTGCGCAACACCGAGACCCCGGCAAACGAAACCCCAAGGCCGCGCGCCTGGATGGCCACTTGCGGTGCAGCGGCCTCGGCCACCGCTATTGTCGCGGCTCTGACGCCGCGACGTCGACGGTCAGCTTGGCGGTGATCTTGACGCCATACTGCGTCCAGGCCGCCTTGCGCGTCAGGTAGCCCTGCCTGACATCGCTCAGCACCTCGTCGAACGGCCGGGCCTTGGGATCGCCGTTGCCGCCACCGCCGCCGGTCATGGTCTCGACAATGGTGCCAGCGGGAAAGCTGCGGGCGCGCATCTTCAAGAGATGCTCTTTGGTGCCGTCGGGCAGGGTGATCTCGATGTAAGGCCCGGCGCCATCCTTGCCGCCATTCAGCCCCCAGGCCGGGGTTTTGGACCGTTCGAACCACAGCGCCGCATAGCACGGCTCCAGCGTCTGGTAGCGTCGCACCACCCCGCAGCCGCCACGATGGCGCCCCGGTCCGCCTGAATCCTTGCGGATGGCGAATTCTTCCAGCCGCACCGGGAATTTGGTCTCGTAAACCTCTGCCGGGATGTTGCGAAAGCCGCCGTTGACCAGGTTGATCAGCGCGCTTTCCCCGTCCGAGTCGCGCCGCCCACCCCAACCGCCCGCAGTCGGCTCCAGCGCGATCCACTGGCCACGGGTCTTGTCGACCGAAAAGAACCCCGCGACCATGCTGTCACCGTAATGCGCCGCCGTCGAACGTTCCGGCATCGCCTCGGACATGCAAGAGATGAACAGGTCGGCCAGCAGCCCCAGCCCCGTGAAGTACCATTCGCAAGCCGAAGGTTCCTGCGCGTTGAACATGCAACTGTCAGGAATGATCACTGTCATGGTTTCAAAAGAACCGCCGGTGATGGCGCGGTCGGGGTTGATCATGGTCTTGTAGGCCAGCCGCAGCAGGGACTCCGTCTGCTTGGCGCCGCAGTTGACCGAACCGGGCACGGGGCCGGAGGAGCCCGTCAGATCGACCGTCAGCGCCTCGCCCTTGATGGTCAGGGTCAACTCGACCCGGATCGGTGTCTTGCCGGTGCCGTCGTCATCAAGATAGCCGTGCCGGTTCCAGGTGCCGTCCTTGATCGCCGCAATCGCCTCGCGGTCCATCCGGCGCGATTGGTTGAAGATGTTCTGACAGGCGGCGCGGTAGACCCTCACGCCGATGCGATCCAAAAGCTGGCCCAGCCGCCGCTCGCCAGTGCGGATGGCGGCGATTTGTGCGCCAAGGTCGCCAATGGTGGCGTCCTTGATCCGGGTGTTCAGGCGCAGATGGTCGTACCATTCGCGGATCGGCTTGCCACGCGCGATGATCCGCGTGGGGCCGATGCGCAGGCCTTCCTGGTAGATGTCGGTCGACTGCATGGTCGAGCCGGGGTCGATGGCGCCGATATCTCCCCAATGCGCCCGCGCTGCACCAAACCCGACCAATTCGCCGTCACGGAAAATGCCGCCGATGGCAGTCACGTCATGCAGGTGTGTGCCCTGCAAGTAGCTGTCATTCATGATGAAAACATCGCCCTCGTGGATGTCGTCACCGTAGTAGGCCTTCACGTGATGCACGCAAGCGTCGATGGCACCGATGAACAGCGGCACGCCGGTCGACTGGCCCAGCATGTTGCCGTGCTCGTCCATCAAGGCCACGGCGCTGTCCTTGCCCTCGTAGATCACCGAGGAATGGGCAGAGCGCCACAGCGAGGCGTTCATATCCTCGGCACAAGAGATCACGAAATTGCGCACAACCTCGGTGGTGATGGGATCAGCGGTGACACTCATTTCGCGGCCTCCGTTCTGGTCAGGGACAAATGGCCGCCGACGATCAGCCGGGCCTGCCAGCCGGGGGGCAACAGCGTGGTCGCGGTGCCTTCCTCGATGATGGCGGGGCCGGAGACAACCGTGCCCTCGGCGATGGCGTTGCGGTCCAGAATGGCAGTCTTGCGCGGTTTGCCGTCGAAATGCACATCGCGTTCCCGCGGCGGCTTGCCGGCCAGACGGGCCGCGGGGGCGTTGTCGGGGCGGGGCAGGCGACCGAGGGCGGCAAGCCGGATGTTGGCCATCTCGACCCGGCCTTCGGGGCTCGAATGGCCATATTGCCGCTCATACGCCACATCGAACGCGGTTCGCACGGCGGCCATGTCGATCTTGCC
>JANXPK010000579.1 GCA_025357355.1 Rhodobacterales bacterium | reverse complement strand
GCAACTACGCAGATCGAGGAAATGATCCACGACGACCGCATCTGCACCCTCGGCGAAGGCGCCCTCTGGCACCCCATCCGCCGCCAGTTCTTCTGGTTCGACATCCTCGGCCAAAAGCTGATGTCGCAAGACCGCGACGGCCCCCGCACCTGGCGTTTTCCTGAAATAGTCTCCGCCGCTGGCTGGGTCTCCGAAGATGTCCTCCTGATCGCGGGCGAACGCGACCTTTTCCTGTTCGACCTTGAAACCGAAGAAATCGAACCCCTGTGCGAGCTTGAGGCTGACAAGCCCGGCAACCGTCCCAACGATGGCCGCGCCGACCGCCAGGGCGGCTTCTGGATCGGTACCATGGCCAAGGGGGGCGAGCTGAAGGGCAAGGGCGCCATCTATCGTTGGTACAAGGGCGAGTTGCGCCTGCTGTTCCCCGACATCTCGATCCCCAATTCGATCTGCTTCCCGCTCGACGGCAAACACGCCTACTACTCCGACAACTTCACCCCCTATGTGATGAAAGTGGCGCTTGACGCCGATGGCTGGCCCACCAGCCCCTCAACCGTCTTCATCGCACACAAAGACGGCTTCTCCCCCGATGGCGCGGTGGTCGATGCCGACGACAATTTCGTCTGCGCCGAATGGTCGGGCTCGCGCGTCGCCGTCTACTCGCCCGCGGGCAAATTCCTGCGCGCCTACCCGTTCCCGGCCCCGCACACCTCTTGCCCGTCCATCGGCGGCCCCGACATGGCCACGCTTTTTTGCACCTCGGCCCTTGAAGGCATGACGCCAGAGGCCCGCGCCGCCAACCCCGACGCTGGCAAGACCTTCTCTCATCCCTACGACGGCCATGGCCAACCTGAATCGCGCGTCCTCTTGAAATGACCCTCGCGGCCCAGATCGCACTGGCCGCAACTGAACTGGCCCGTGGCGCCGCCGACACCGATCCCGCCGCCCTTGCCGCCTTGGTCGAGGAACTGGCCACCGCTGCCCACATCGTCACCTATGGCTGCGGGCGCGAGGGGTTGATGCTGCGCGCCCTGACCATGCGTCTTTGCCACCTTGGCCTCGACATCCATGTCGCGGGCGACATGTCCTGCCCACCGCTCGGGCCGGGCGGCCTTCTCCTCGTCTCCTCCGGCCCCGGGCGTCTGGCCACCGTCGCCGCCCTGATCGGCCAGGCCAAGGCCGCCCACGCCCGCACTGCCTGCATTACTGCCCAACCCAGTGGCCCCGATCCCACCGCCTGCGACCTTGTCTTGACCATTCCCGCCCAGACAATGGCCAATGACCAGGGTGCCACCACCCTTCTGCCCATGGGCTCGGTCTTTGAGGGCGCGCAATTCCTGCTCTTTGAAATTCTGGTGCTGCACTTGCGCGACCGGCTGGGCGAAACCGCCGCCACCATGCGGGCCCGCCACACCAATCTCGAATAGCCATCTTGCACCCCCTTCCGCCGTTTTGGGTGTTTGACCTGCCATTTCGTTCAGTCCCCGCACCGCTTCGCCCAATTATTCGCTTGCCGAATCCATTCCGCACGGGCCAGAACAGTTGAAACAACGGCGGGACCACATGCCGGACCAGGGAATGACCGCGGCCTCACAGCCCATAGCCGTCCGCGTCAGCGGGCTTCGCAAAAGCTTCGGCACCCATGAGGTGCTGAAAGGCGTGTCACTGACGGCGCGCGAAGGCGATGTCGTGGCCATCATCGGCGGCTCGGGCTCGGGCAAGTCGACGATGCTGCGCTGCATCAACTTTCTCGAAACCCCCTCGGGCGGCGATATCGAGATCGGCGGCGAGCATGTCACCCTGCGCGCCGATGGCCACCCCACCAACCGCCAGCAGATCGAACGCCTGCGCCAGTCGCTGGGCATGGTGTTCCAGAATTTCAACCTGTGGACCCACAAGACCGTTCTGGAAAACCTGATCGAGGTGCCGGTCCACGTCCTGAAAACCCCCAAGCCCGAGGCGATCGAGCGGGCCCGCAAACTCTTGGCCCGCGTTGGTCTGGCCGAGAAAGAGGATGCCTACCCCGCCTTCATGTCGGGCGGCCAGCAGCAGCGCGCCGCCATCGCCCGCGCCCTGTGCATGAACCCCAAGGCGATGCTCTTCGACGAGCCGACCTCTGCCCTTGATCCCGAACTGGTGGGCGAGGTGTTGCAGGTCATCAAAGCTCTGGCCGACGAAGGCCGCACCATGATTCTGGTGACCCATGAGATGAAGTTCGCCCGCGAAGTCGCCAGCCACGTCATTTACCTGCACAACGGCGTCATCGAGGAAGAAGGCCCGCCCGAACAACTGTTCGGCGCCCCCAAATCCGAACGCCTGAAACAATTTCTGAAAACCGTGGGATGAACCTGCGGAACCTGCCAACTAGGAGAAACCGATGAAGAAACTCGTCCTCGCCGTTGTGGCCACCCTGGCCTTTGGCACCGCCGCCCTCGCGGGCCCCGTCAAGATCGGCGTCGCCGCCGAACCCTATCCGCCCTTCACCTCGCCGGATGCCAATGGCAAATGGGTCGGCTGGGAAATCGACTTCATGGACGCGATCTGCAAGCAGGCCAAGCTTGACTGCGTCGTCACCCCCACCGCCTGGGACGGCATCATCCCGGCGCTGACCGCGGGCCAGATCGACGTCATCATGTCCTCGATGTCGATCACGCCTGAACGGATGAAGACCATCGACTTCTCGGACAAGTACTACAACACCCCAGCGATGATCGTCGTGGCCAAGGATTCGACCATCACCCCCGATGCCGCTGGCCTCAAGGGCAAGATCGTCGGCGTGCAGGTCTCGACCACGCATGCGGCCTATACCCAGAAATACTTTGCCCCCGTCGCCTCCGAGGTGAAAACCTACCAGACCCAGGACGAGGCTAACCAGGACCTCGGCGCCGGCCGCATCGACGCCATCATGGCCGACAGCATCGCCATGGCCGACTTCCTGAAATCGGACGCCGGCAAGGCCTGCTGCAAATCCGCCGGCAACGTCAAGGACGACCCCGAAATCCTCGGTCAGGGCGTCGGTTTCGGTCTGCGCAAGGGTGATCCTCTGAAAGCCACGCTGAACGCTGCCATCGCCGCGATCCGCGCCGACGGCACTTATGACGCCATCACCAAGAAGTACTTCGACTTCGACATCTACGGCGCCAAGAAGTAATGACCTGCCCCCCGCCCGCACAGCTATCCAGCCTGACCCTGCTGGGCTTTGGCGATTGCGGATGGGGGGCAACCCTCCTGTGGGGCCTGGGCAATTCGATCATGATTGCCCTTGGTGCGTATTCCCTCGGCTTCGTCATCGGCATTCTCGGTGCCTTCGGCAAGCTTTACGGCGGCCCGATCCTCAAGGATCTGATGTCGGTCTACACCACCATCGTGCGCGCCGTGCCGGAACTGGTGCTGATCCTGATCCTCTACTACGCCGTGCCCGCTCTCGTGAACGAAATCCTCATCAGCCTCGGCCATACCCGCATCGACCTGCCGCAATTCATCACCGGCGTCACCGTTCTCGCCGTCGTGCAGGGCGCCTATCAGATCGAGGTGCTGCGCGGCTCCATCCTCGCCGTGCCCCATGGCCAGATCGAGGCCGCGCGCGCCATGGGCATGTCGCCTCTCCTGCTCGCGCGTCGCATTACCCTGCCCTTGATGGCCTCCAACGCCGTGCCCGGCATGGGCAACCTGTGGCTCAACGCCACCAAGGACACCGCCCTGCTCGCCGTCATCGGCTTTACCGAACTGACCAAGGCAACCTACCAAGCTTCGGCCACCACCA
>JANXPK010000553.1 GCA_025357355.1 Rhodobacterales bacterium | reverse complement strand
GGGACGGTCGACGCGTGGCTGATGTACCAGCTGACCGGCGGGCGGGTGCACGCGACCGACGCCACCAACGCGGCGCGCACCATGCTGTTCAACATCCGGACCCAAGACTGGGATGCGGGGATTTGCGGGCTGCTGGGTGTGCCCATGGCGATGTTGCCCGAGGTACGTGATTGCGCGGCGGAGTTCGGGATGACGGAGGTGTTTGGCGGCAAGGTCCGGATTGCGGGGGTCGCGGGCGACCAGCAGGCGGCGACGGTGGGGCAGGCGTGTTTTCAGCCGGGCATGATGAAATCGACCTATGGCACGGGGTGTTTTGCGTTGCTGAACACCGGTTCTGAAATGGTCGCCTCGAAGAACCGGATGCTGACGACGGTGGCCTATCGGCTGGACGGCAAGCCCGTCTATGCGCTGGAAGGCTCGATCTTTATCGCGGGGGCGGTGGTGCAATGGCTGCGCGACGGGCTGCGGATCATCAAGACCGCTGGCGATGCGCAGGCTTTGGCCGAGGCTGCGGATGACGCGCAGGGAGTGGTGATGGTGCCCGCTTTCACCGGCCTTGGCGCGCCCTATTGGCGGCCTGACTGCCGGGGCGCGGTGTTCGGGCTGACCCGCAACTCTGGTCCGGCGGAACTGGCGCGGGCGGCACTGGAATCGGTCGGCTACCAGACGCGCGATCTGTTGGAAGCGATGCGGGCCGATTGGGGCGGGGCTGCCAAGGGTGTGCTGCGGGTTGACGGCGGCATGGTGGTCAGCGACTGGACCATGCAGTTTCTGGCCGACATCACCGGCGCGGCGGTGGACCGGCCGGTGGTGACCGAGACGACGGCGCTGGGTGCGGCCTATCTGGCGGGGTTGCAGGTGGGTGTATGTCCGGGGCCGGAGGCGTTTGCCAGGGGTTGGGCACTGGAGCGGCGGTTCGAACCCGCGATGGCCGGGACGATGCGGGACGCCAAATACGCGCGCTGGCAGCGGGCGGTGGCGGCGACGATGGCGTTCTGACGGGGCAGTCGGAAGCAGGTGGAACCACTGCAATTGCCGAGAGGCCGAGCGGGGGTTTCACACCCCAGCGCCGCCGAGGCGGCCCCCCGTGGAGTATTTTTCCAAGATGACGCGCAATTTTAGTCAAATTGTCGGGAGTGGCGATTGCGGCAGTTGTCATCCTGTTTCGGGATCATCCTGCGGTCGTGCAGGGTCCGGGAATGAGCACAAAGGCGCCCAGTCGGGGTGAAAGACCCGGGGTCGTACGGCAAGGCCTTGAATTGAAACGGTTCGCTGCTTAGCTGTTGTCCGCCGGTGGCAGCGGGCGTCTGGCGCATCCCTTTACACCGCGCGCCTTCAAGCCTAGGGAGTGGCGTCCCTGTCATCCCTCAAGGCACCGCGTCCTCATGTTCCAAAGGCTGATTGTCGATCTGAAGGACCGATTGCTCTGGCGCCTGATGCGAGAGAACCTTCGCGAACAGGCCGTGAACTATGTCATTGCCGTTGCGTCGATGATGGTGATTGCCGCCACGACGGCGCTGACTGCGTGGATCATGAAGGACATCATCGACTCGCTGGGTGCCAATGGCGACCAGACCAAGGTCTTGATGGTGGCGGCCACCGTGACGCTGATCTTCGGCCTGAAGGGCATCGCCAGCTATACGCAATCGGTGTTTCTGGCGCGGGCAGGCAATAGCATCGTCGCCCATCAGCAGCGGCGGATTTACGAGAAGTTGCTGCAGCATGGGGTGTCGTATTTCAAGGGTCAGGCGTCAAGCGAGTTGTTGATGCAGGTGACCTATTCGGCGCAGTCGGCGCGCACGGTGATCGACACGATGGCCACCGGGCTGGTGCGCGACAGCCTGACGCTTCTAGGGCTGATCGTCGTGATGATCTACCAGCAGCCGACGCTGTTCTTTCTGTCGCTGGTGTTCGGCCCGATTGCGATATTGGGGGTGCGTTTCATCCTGACGCGGGTGCGGCAGGTGCTGAACCAGGAGCTGGCTTCGCTGACCGAGATCATCAATGTGGTGCAGGAAACCTCGATCGGGATAAGGGTGATCAAGGCGTTTGCGCTGGAAGACCGGATGGCGGCGCGGATGAACCATGCCGTGGCGCAGGTCGAGCGGCGGTCCAACAGCCTGTCGCGGCTGGAGGCGGCGACGATGCCGCTGGTGGAAACCCTGTCGGGCTTTGCCATCGCCGCCGTGATCGCGCTGAGCACGTTCAGCTTTTTCGGCACGGCGTCGTCGGGGCATGTCATGTCGTTCGTCACCGCCCTGTTGATGGCCTATGATCCGGCGCGGCGGGTGGCGCAGATGCGGGTGTCGATCGAGACCAGCATGATGGGCGTGCGGATGATGTTCAACATCATCGACGCGCCCGTGACCCTGCTGGAGGCGCCCGATGCCACCCCGTTGCCCGAGGGGCCCGGCGAGGTCGAATTCCACAATGTCAGCTTTGGCTACCGGGCGGACCATCCGGTGCTGTCGGAGATTTCCCTGACCTTCGCCGCCGGCCAGACCACGGCGCTGGTCGGGCCGTCGGGGGGTGGCAAGTCGACGCTGATCAACCTGATCATGCGGCTTTATGATCCGACGTCCGGGGAGGTGCTGATTGACGGGGCGCCCTTGGC
>JANXPK010000546.1 GCA_025357355.1 Rhodobacterales bacterium | reverse complement strand
TACGCACTGCTGCATCAGCACAGGCAGGCTGTGGCATGACCGAGCAGAACACGCGGCGCGGATTGTTGTTGATGGTGTTGACGACGATGATCTTTTCGTCGCAGGACGGCATCACCAAGCATCTGACCGGGCATTATCCGGTTGCCATGGTGGTGATGCTGCGGTTCTGGTTCTTTGGGGCGGCGGCCATTGTGATTTCGGCGCGGCGGGCGGGCGGGATCAGGGCGGCGATCGCCACCCGCCATCCGGTGTTGCAGAGCCTGCGCGGGGCCCTGGTTGTGGTGCAGATCTGCCTGTCAGGCTATGCCTTTGCCGAGTTGGGGCTGATCCAGACCCATGCCGTCATGGTGTGCGGCCCCTTGATCATTGCCGCCCTGTCCGGCCCGATTCTGGGGGAAAAGGTCGGCTGGAGGCGCTGGGTGGCGATCGGGGTCGGCGGGGTTGGCGTGCTGATCATCTTGCGGCCGGACACCACGGTGTTCACGCCCCTGTCGCTGCTGCCGCTGGCGGCGGCGGGGTTGTGGTCGATCTATGTGCTGACAACGCGCTATGTCTCGCGGCAGGACAGCGCGGCGGTCAGCTTTCTGTGGACCGGTCTGGCGGGGGCGGTTGCCATCACGCTGCCGGGGCTGTGGGTCTGGCAGCCGATGACGGCGGGCGACTGGTTCTGGATGCTGGCGCTGTGCTGCACTTCTGTCACCGGCCATTTCCTGTTGATCCGGGCCTATGATCTGGCCGAAGCTTCGGCGTTGCAGCCCCTGACCTATCTGCAACTGGTGTTCATAGCCGGATTCGGGGTGTTCCTGTATGGTGAGGAATTGCGGGCCAATGTGTTCCTTGGCGCTGCCGTGGTGGTGGCGGCGGGGCTGTTCACGTTGTGGCGGCAACAGGTGCGAGCGCGGGCGGCGCGGGCCGCCGGGCAACTGGCAGAAGCGCAGGCGGCGGCCAGCGACACAGCGGCGCTGATTGATCCGTGACCCTCGGTCGTCGAGGCGAGGCACAAGGTGGCGCAGGGCTTTCCTTTTCTGCCGCAGCGCCGCATATTCGAATTCTGCCGAACCGGGGTAAGTCATGATCGCAGGGTTTTCCAACCGCCGCCGCTTTACCGATCTGAGCGAGCCCGAGGTGCTGGCGCTGGCCATTTCGTCCGAAGAGGATGACGCCGCGATCTACCGGACCTTTGCGCAGAACCTGCGGGCTGAGTATCCCGGTTCGGCCGCGGTGTTCGACGGGATGGCGGTGGAGGAAGACGCCCATCGCCAACGCCTGATCGAGCTGTTCCGAATACGCTTTGGCGAGGTCATCCCGTTGATCCGGCGCGAGCATGTCGCGGGCTATCACGCCCGCGCGCCGATCTGGCTTACCCGCAACCTGAGCCTTGACCGCATCAGGTCAGAGGCGGCGGGAATGGAGGCGCAGGCCGAGAAATTCTACCGGGTGGCGGCGGCGCACACCACCGATGCAGCAACACGCAAGCTTCTGGGCGATCTGGCGGCGGCAGAGGCGGCGCACGAAAAGCACGCCGAACGGCTGGAGGCGCGGCACCTTGGCGGTGACGTGCGCGCGCAGGAGGATGAGGGCGCGCGGCGCCAGTTCATCCTGACCTGGGTGCAGCCGGGGCTGGCGGGGCTGATGGACGGCTCGGTTTCAACCCTGGCGCCGATCTTTGCGACAGCCTTTGCGACGCAGAACAGCCATACCACGCTGCTGGTCGGCACGGCGGCGGCGGTCGGGGCGGGCATCTCGATGGGGTTCACCGAGGCCGCGCATGACGACGGTGTGCTGTCCGGGCGCGGCTCGCCGTTGAAGCGCGGGGCGGCCAGCGGGATCATGACGGCGCTGGGCGGTTTGGGCCACGCGCTGCCCTATCTGCTGCCAAGCTTCTGGACGGCGACCGCGATTGCGATGGGCGTGGTGTTCATCGAGTTGTGGGTGATCGCCTGGATTCAGAACCGCTTCATGGAAACCCCTTTTCTGCGGGCGGCCTTGCAGGTTGTGGTCGGCGGCGCGCTGGTCTTTGCTGCCGGGGCGTTGATCGGGGGCGGCTGATGGCGGGTGAGGTCCGGTATGAGCCGCTGCCACTGCCCGACCGGGTGCAGGTGCCGGAGGCCGAGGCGTTGCGGGCGGCAGAGGCGTTTCGTGACCATATGAGGCGGCGGCATTCGGTGCGGCAATATGCGGCGCGCCCGGTGCCGGAGGCGGTGATTGTGGCCTGCATACAGGCGGCTGCGACGGCACCGTCGGGGGCCAACCAGCAGCCCTGGCATTTCGTGGCGATTGCCAATCCGGCGATGAAAGAGCAGATCCGGGCAGCGGCGGAGGAAGAAGAGCGGGCGTTTTATGCGGACGGGGCGGGGGACGAATGGCTGGCGGCCCTGGAGCCGATCGGGACCGGGGTGGACAAGCCGCATCTGACCGACGCGCCTTGGCTGATCGTGGTCTTTGCGCAGCGTTCGGGGGTGACCGGAGACGGGGTGCGCCACAAGAACTACTATGTGCCCGAAAGCGTGGGGATCGCGACGGGAATGCTGATCACCGCGTTGCATCATGCCGGGCTGGTCTGTCTGGAACACACGCCCAACCCGATGACGTTTTTGCCCGAGATGTGCGGTCGGCCGGCCAGCGAGAAGGCGGTGATGATCCTGCCGGTGGGCTATCCGGCCGAGGACGCGACGGTGCCGGCGGCGGCGAAGCGGAAGAAGCCGCTGGGGGAAGTGATGACGGTGTTTTGCTAGATCAGCGCCGGGCGGGGGTTTCACACCCCCGCACCCCCGTGGGATATTTATGAAAAGATGAATGGGTGAGCATGAAGACGATCAGTGAGAGCCGGGCGTTTGGCGGGGTGCAGGGGGTGTATTCGCACGCCTCGGAGGCTTGTGACGGCGAGATGACCTTCGGGTTGTTCCTGCCGGAAGAGGCCGAGCAGGGGCTGGTGCCGGTGTTATGGTTTCTGGGCGGGCTGACCTGCACGCATGAGAACGCCATGGTGAAGGCGGGGGCGCAACGCTGGGCGGCGGAGGCGGGGATAGCGCTGGTCTTTCCCGACACCAGCCCGCGAGGGCCGGGTGTGGCCGACCATGAGGATTATGATCTGGGGCAGGGGGCGGGGTTCTACGTCGATGCGACCGAGGCGCCATGGCGATCGCATTTCGGCATGTGGTCGTATCTCGCGCAGGAATTGCCGCAGGTTCTGTTCGACGCCTTTCCGATTGCCGAGGCGGCGCAGGCGATCAGCGGGCATTCGATGGGCGGGCATGGCGCGCTGACGCTGGCGATGAGCTTGCCGGGGCGGTTCCGCTCGGTTTCGGCCTTCGCGCCGATCTGTCATCCGACCGGGTCGGGTTGGGGGCGCAAGCAGTTTGCGGCCTATCTGGGGGCGGACGAGGAGGCATGGGCCGCCCATGACGCCAGCTTGCTGATGAAGAAGCGCGGGTTTGACGGGCCGCTGCTGATTGATCAGGGCACATCGGACAAGTTTCTGGAGTTGTTGCAGCCCGAGGCCCTGGCGCTGGCGATGGTGGAGCGACGGCAGGCGGGGTCGTTCCGCATGCAGAAGGGCTATGACCACAGCTATTTCTTCGTGAGCACCTTCATGGAGGAGCACATCGCCTTTCACGCTGCGGCGTTGATGGCATGACCCTGTATATCGACGCCGACGCCTGCCCGGTGAAGGCCGAGGCCGAGCGGGTCGCCACGCGGCTGGGAGTGGCGATGGTGGTGGTGTCGAACGGGGGCATCAGGCCGTCGGCCAATCCCTTGGTTCAGAGCGTGTTCGTGGCGGAGGGGCCGGATGCGGCGGACAAGTGGATTGCTGAGCGGGCCATGCCGGGGGATGTGGTGGTGACGGGGGATATTCCGCTGGCCGCGCGCTGCATCGCGGCGGGGGCGCGGGTTTTGAAGCATGACGGGGTGGAGTTGACGGAGGCTGGCATCGGGATGGTCCTCGCGAACCGTGACCTGATGGCAGATTTGCGGGCGGCGGACCCGTTTCGGCAGGGGGGCGGGAAGATGTTTGGCAAGGCGGATCGGTCGCGGTTTCTGGATGTGCTGGACCGGGTTTTGCGGGGGAAGTAAGGGGCGTCCACATGTGGACGGGTGGGGGAAGTGTTTGGGATCAAGGGGTTGGAGATTGGCATTAAGGGATTGTTAGGGACCGGGTGTGGCGCGCGGATGGCGTGCGAGCGCTGCTGACGTCACTTTGGCGCGGTGGGATGGGTATCGGCTGCCTGGACCATCAGGCCGCGGCGGACTGCCAGTTCGACCATGTCCGGCGGGATTTCGCGGCAAGCGCAGCTTTTCGCGTGTTCGAGATGCCAGGTCAGGCGCTCATCCTCGGACGGGTTGCGTGGCATCTTGTGGGCAAGATGCCATTCCTTGTTGGTCTTGCCCACAGCCATATGTCCCTCGTCCACAGCCCGCCGCATTTGCCAGGGCTTTCCAACTTTTGGCCATGTTGTCACGCTGTGGCAACCGTCGGGCGTGCGCTCGTCGTTCCGAGGTTGCAGCGCCGTAGGGTGTGCATTTATTGCGCACCATGGGTGTTGCGACAGCGGTGCGCCTGAAGGGTTGCCACAGCGGTGCGCCTGAAGGCACACCCTACGGAAAAGCCTGCGATGTGTCGGGGACAGGCCAGATTGTGGCCGGGGCTTTGATCAAATGGCCGCATGAGCGACGCGCATTCCCGGAACGTTTTGATCGGCATTTCCTGCGCAGTCGGCGGAGCGGTGGCGTTGTCGTTCAACGATCTGTTCATCAAGGAATTGTCGGGCGGTTATGCGCTGCATCAGGTCATTCTGGTGCGGGGGCTGGTTGGGGTGGCGTTCATTCTGGGGGTCATCCGGGTCTCGGGGATGGGGTTTTCAGTGCTGCGCACCGGGCGGCCCTGGGCGCATCTGATCCGCGCCTCGATCGTGATGGTGTCGAATGTCACCTATTTCCTGGGCCTTGCGGCGCTGCCGATGGCCAATGCGGCGGCGATCGGGTTTGTGGCGCCGGTGCTGGTGACGATCATCTCGGCTGTTGTGTTGCGCGAGCCGGTTGGCTGGCATCGCTGGGGTGCGGTTGTGGCCGGGCTGTTGGGCGTCGTGGTCATGCTGCATCCCGAAGGGCAGTTTCACTGGGCGGCGGTTTTGATCCTGATTTCGGCGGTGTGCTACGCGACGACGCAGAACATGACGCGGTGGTTGAAGGCGACCGAAAGTGCGGTGACAATCAATTTCTATGTGCAGATTGCATTTCTGTTGGTGTCAGTGGTGATGGGGACCTGGGTGGGGGACGGGCACCTCGCGGGGTCGGCGGATGCGTCGCTGGCGTTTCTGTTCCGGGCCTGGCTGTGGCCGCCGATGCGGGACTGGGCGTTCTTTGTCGGCACCGGGGTGGCGGTGGCGGCGGGCGGGATGTTGATGGGCCATGCCTACCGGACCAATCCACCGGCGTTGATTGCGCCCTTCGAGTACACCTCAATGCCGCTGGCGGTGATCTACGGGCTGGTGTTCTTTGGCACCTTTCCGGACCTGCAAGGCTGGATCGGGATTGCGCTGATCGTGGGGGCCGGGCTTTATACGCTGTACCGGGAGACGGTGCGGCGGCGGCGTCCGCAGGCGGCATAGGGCGGAGGGCGGCATGGCGGTTGAGGCGGTGATCTTTGACATTGGCAATGTGTTGTCGCGCTGGCACCCCGAGGGGTTTTATGACCGGATGATCGGGCAGGCGCGTCGGCAGGCTCTGTTTGCCGAGGTCGATCTGACCGGCATGAACCTGTCGATTGACGCCGGCGCGCCGTTTCGACGCACAATCTATGAGGTGGCCGACCGCTATCCGCATTGGGGCGAGGAGATCCGCTGGTGGTATGACCGCTGGATCGAATTGGCCACACCCCGGATCGAGGGCTCCATTGCCTTGCTGCGGGCGTTGCGGGCCAGGGCCGTGCCGGTGTTCGCGCTGACCAATTTCGGTGCGGAGTCGTTTGATGAGGCGGGGTCGAAGCTGGATTTTCTGGCGGATTTCGACCGGGTTTATGTGTCGGGCAAGATGGGCGTGATCAAGCCGGACCCGCGGATCTACC
>JANXPK010000027.1 GCA_025357355.1 Rhodobacterales bacterium | reverse complement strand
CTGACGATCAGCCGGACGCGGCCCGAGGGCGGCAACGTGATCGAGGGCGAGGTCAAGGACCTGGCCTATTTCGGCAAGGACAGTCTGTACCGCATCGCCTTGCCCTCTGGCACCATCGTCAACGTCCATGCCGTGAACGCGCGGCGAGCGGCAGAGGGGGAACGGGTGGCCGACTGGTATGACAAGGTCTGGCTCAGTTTCGATCCCTCATCCGCGATCATCCTGACGGAGTGACGATGGCCAGCGCGACCCGGCTTTATCACTGGTTCAACCGGCGCGGCTGGTCCGACATCGTGATCGTGGCGCCCTATGTCTGGCTGCTGGTGTTCTTTCTGGTGCCGTTTGTGATCGTGCTGGCGATGAGCTTTGCCACCCGCACGCCGACCGCACCGCCCTTTGGCTATGGCGGCGACAACCCGCTTTTGAACACCGCCGGTTATGCACGGTTGATCGGCGACGCGCTGTACTTCCGGGCGTTCATCACCTCGCTTTTGAATGCCGCCGTCGCGATGGTGCTGTGTCTGGCCATTGGCTATCCGATGGCGCTGGGCCTGACCAAGATCGAGCCGGGGTGGCGAAACATCCTGTTGATGCTGGTGATTCTGCCCTTCTGGACCTCGTTTCTGCTGCGCGTCTATGCGTGGATGGGGCTGATGGGGTCGAACTCGTGGTTCAACACCTTGCTGACGGAGGGCTGGAACTGGGCGGTTCCGCAGGATTGGGCGGTGCATTCGATCCCGATGATGCATACCAATTTCGCGGTCGTCCTGGTCATGGTCTATACCTACCTGCCGTTCATGATCCTGCCCCTGTATGCCAACCTTGAACGGCTGGACCCGACGCTGGACGAGGCGGCGATGGATCTGGGCACGCGGCCTTTCGGCGTGTTCTGGGACATCACGTTGCCACAAAGCATTCCCGGCATCATCGCGGGCGGCATGCTGGTGTTCATCCCGGCGGCGGGCGACCTGGTGATCCCGACGCTGGTGGGTGATGCGTCAAGCCCGATGATCGGGCGGGTGATTTCGGACGAGTTCGCCTCGGCCCGTGACTGGCCGATGGCGTCGTCGGTGGCGGTGGCGCTGTTATTCCTGATGGTCGGGCCGATGATGATCTATTCGCATTATCAGGCCCGTGCCGAACATCGCGAGGCGCCGAAATGAAGCGGCGGCCGACCTTTCTAATCTCGGTGCTGTGTTTCGGCTTTGCGTTCTTCTACGTGCCAATTCTGTCGATGATCGTCTATTCATTCAACAACTCGCGGTTGGCGACGGTATGGGGCGGGTTTTCGACCAAGTGGTACGCAGCACTGTGGCACAATCCGCAGGTGGGCGAGGCGCTGAAGCTGTCGCTGGAAATTGCGATCCTGTCATCAACCTCGGCAACCATATTGGGCACCATGGCCGGTATCGCCCTGGCCCGGTTCAAGCAATTCCGCGGACGGGTGCTGTTTTCGGGGCTGGTGACGGCACCGCTGATCATGCCCGAGGTGATCACCGGCATTTCGTCGCTGATCTTCTTCATCCTGATGGCCGAGTTTGTCGGCTGGCCCGCCTCGCGCGGGTTCACCACAGTGACGCTGGCGCATATCACCTTTTCGATGGTTTTCGTGACGACGGTGGTGCAATCGCGGATGCTGAGCGCCGACCGCGCGATTGAAGAGGCGGCGATGGATCTGGGCTCGCGGCCGTGGCAAGTGATGAAGGACGTGACGCTGCCGGTGATATCGCCCGCGATCCTGTCAGGCTGGCTTTTGGCGTTCACCATCTCGATGGACGATGTGGTGATCACCAATTTCACCACCGGACCGGGGACGACGACGTTGCCGATCCTGATCTGGTCCAAGGTCAAACTGGGGGTGACGCCGGACGTCAACGCCTTGGCAACGCTGACGGTTCTGGTGGTGGGGGTGATCGTGTTCGCGGTGGGCTTCGTGATGAACCGCAGCGAAAAGCGCCGCGAGCTGGAACGTCGGCTGGCGTATCAGGCCAACGAATGAGCGTGGATGATCTTGGGTTGCCGGTGGGCCTGCATCGGTCGGGGCGGGCGCGGTATGCGGCGGCGATGACGCTGTATCAGGCGGGCGGGCTGTCGGATGCGGCGTTGGAGGTTTATCGCATCTGCGCACTGTTGGACCGGCAGGACCCGGCGGCGTTGTTGCCGGATGGTCTGATTGCCGGGGCTGCGACGAATGCCGAGGCTGCCATTCGCGCGTTGGTTGGCGCCGCCGATGACTATCTGGCCACCCTGCCCGGCCCCGGTGTGGCCGAGGTGCGGGCCGGGCTTAACCGCTGGCGCGGGGGCGCCGTGACGGTTAGGTCGGGCGGCATTGCAGTGCTGTCCGCACATATCGCGGCGGCGCTTGCGGCGTTGACCGGGACGCAGCCTGCTTTGGCCCGGGCGATTGCCGCCGCCCTGCCCCATCTCAACTGGATCACTTATGATGGCTACCCCGTGCAGGACATCGGGGCCGCCTTTGCCACCGGGCATTGCTATGCCTCGATCATCGGCGAGGACGCGGCGATTGCGGCGCAGGATTTCGACCTGGGGCTGTTCCTGATCGCACCCCATGTCCTTTATCGCGACCACCACCACGCCGCGCCAGAGCTTTACGCGCCCCTGACCGGCCCGCACGGCTGGCGCTTTGGCCCGGACCGGCCGCTGATCATCAAAGAGGCGCATCAGCCGGTGTGGAACGCCCCCCATCGCCCGCATCTGACCAAGGTCGGGCCGGTGCCGTTTCTGGCGCTGTTCGGCTGGACGCGGGATGTAGGCGAGGTGGCGCAGGTGCTGCCCGCGCAGGATTGGGCTGAACTGGAGGCGCTGCGTCTTGGCTGACTTTTTGATCCAGAATGCCAGGGTGGTCACGATGGACCTGGCGCGGCCCCTGACCGATGCCGTGCTAATCCGCGATGGCCGGATCGTGGCGCTGGGGGCGGAAGCTTTGCGGCAAGGGGCGGCGGAGGTGCTGGACGGAGGGGGGCGTTTGGTGCTGCCGGGGTTTCAGGATGCGCATATCCATCTGTTGAACGGCGGCACCGATCTGGTCGAGACTGCGCAGCTTTACGACGCGACGACCTTGGATGGGGTGCAATCGGCGCTTGCGGCCCATACAGCGCGGTGGAGCGGACCGATGGTGTGGGGGGCAGGTTGGCAATGCGGGTTCTTCGGCGACCACAACCTGACGCGAGAGGTGCTGGATGCGGTGGTGTCCGACCGGCCTTGCCTGATCTATGACGGCAATTTCCACAACGCCTGTCTGAACTCCACGGCTTGCGAGATCGCCGGCATCACCAAAGATACGCCTGACCCGATGAACGGCCATATCGTGCGCGATGCCAAGGGCCGCGCCACCGGCATGCTGCATGAAGAGGCGATCAACTGGGCCACAAGGTTCCTGCCCCGCTCAACCGACGAGACGCTGGCAGCGGGGCTGCGGGCCGGGATGGTGCATGCCAATCGCCACGGCATCACCGGGATCATAGACCCCGCCATTGGAGCCGACCACGTTCGCACCTATGGGGCGGCGGCCGAGGCGGGAAGCCTTAGCCTGCGGGTGGCCGGAGCCATGCTGGTGCGCGCCGACGACACCGCCGAGACGGCGTTGAACCGCCTGACCCAGCTGCGTGCGGCCCATCATAGTGAGGATTTCCACCTAAACGCCGCCAAGTTCTTCATGGATGGCGGGCTGGAAAACCGGACTGCGGCGATGCTGGCGCCCTATGCCGATGCCAGGGGTGGCAATGCGCCCCTGATGTTCGCGCCCGACCAGATCGCCCGCCTGTTCACCGCATTGGACGCCGCCCGCTTTCAGATCCATGTCCATTGCATCGGCGACGCCGCCACCCGCGCCACGCTGGACGCGATCGCAGCGGCGCGCGCCATCAATGGTCCTTGGCCCGCGCTGCACCAGATCGCCCATGTCGAGGTGGTGGACCCGGCCGACCTGCCGCGCTTTGCAGCACTTGGCGTCATGGCCAACATGCAGCCCCTATGGGCCGCCAACGATCCCATGGTCCCCGAGCCGACTTGGGAGATGATCGGCCCCGCCCGTCTGCCCATGACCTATCCGTTCCGCAGCCTTATCGACGCCGGTGCGCACTATTGCCTGAACTCTGACTGGGCCGTGACCACGCTGAACCCGTTCGAGATCATCGGCACTGCCGTCACCCGAGAGCCGAGCCGCCGGCGTGGACGCGCCGAACCCTTCTATCCGGCACAGCGCCTGACCGTTGCCGAAGCAGTGCAGGGCTACACCACCGGTGCCGCAGCCGCCTGTTGGCGCGGCCATTACACCGGACAGTTGCGCCCTGGCTATTCTGGCGATCTGATCATGCTGGACCGCGACATCCTGACGTGCGACCCCTATGCGATTGCCGAAACACAGGTGTTGTTGACTCTGTTCAAGGGGCGGCAGGTTTATCGTGACCGGGGATTTGGGTGATAGCGATGACCGACGACCATTATCCGCCGCGCCTGATTGCCATGCTGGAAGCCGTCTGGGGTGAAGGGTTCATGTCGCCCGGCGGTGCCGCAGAGGTGGCGCGGGTGGTGGGCCGTCATGACCTGCGCGGCAAGACCGTCCTGGACATCGGCTGTGGGGCGGGCGGAATTGATCTGGCCTTGGTGCAGCAGCATGGCGCAGGGTATGTGCTGGGCGTGGATGTCGAGGATCCGGTGCTGGAACGGGCGCGGGTGCTGATCGGGCAAGCCGGGCTGGAGGGGCGGATAGGGGTGGTCAAGGTGGCGCCGGGGCCGCTGCCCTTGCCGCCGGCGTCGTTTGACGTGGTGTTTTCGAAGGACTCCATTGTTCACATCCCGGACAAGCATGCCTTGATGGCCGAGGTCTACCGCATCCTGCGACCCGGCGGCTGGTTTCTGGCGTCCGACTGGCTGATCGAGCGCGACGGTGCACCCAGCCCGCAGATGGCGGACTATGTTGCGGCAGAGGGGCTCGACTTTGGCATGGCGAGCCCGGCGCAATATATGGATGCATTGCGGACGGCGGGGTTTGTCGAGATCAGCACGGTTTCGCGCAACCAGTGGTACCGCGATCAGGCTAGGGCGGAACTGGCGCGGTTGCGGGGCGAGGCTGGACGCGCGGCGGCGGCGGTGGTCGGACAGGATTTCGTCGATCAGAATATCACGATCTGGTCGCGCATGATCCCGGTGCTGGACAGCGGCGAACATTGCCCGACGCATTTGGCGGGGCAGAAACCGGTGGCGTGAGGTCGGATCTGCGCGACTGGCGGGCAAGAAACCCGAAATGTCGGCGCAGGTCGGGCCGGATAAACGATGAAACTGCGGAGGGCGATCAGGATCGGAAGCTCGGCTTTGCCGGGCCCGAATGTGGTGCCGTCGGCGAGCAGAGAACGCAGTTGGACGCGTGGCAGAAGCACGGGTCATCCCAAGCCCATCCTGCTTGCGTCCGGTGTCGGCAACCCTTGCAACTGCGGACGCGCTTCGCTATGGCAAGGACACTTCACGGACGGCGGGTTGG
>JANXPK010000511.1 GCA_025357355.1 Rhodobacterales bacterium | reverse complement strand
GCAGGCCAAGGGGGCGCGGGTGATCGGGCTAGGCGGGCCCGGAGATCTGCGGATTGATCTTGCGGTCAGCGGCCCGGGGTTCGCATTGGCCTGCCTGCCGGCCTTGCAGATGTTGGGCGAGATGGTGGCGTTGCAGAAGGGCCTGAACACTGAAGCGCCAAGGCATTTGACCAAGGTGGTGGTGCTGGGCTGAGGGGGCGCCGGTCTTCGTTTCGGATTACCTGTTGGGCGCGGCGACGTGGCAAGGCAGTTCTGCGTGGCGATGCCGCATTGGGGTTTTGCACCCCACACCCCCGCAGGATATTTATGGACAGATGATAGGGCGCTCGGGCAGTGGCAGGGGGCAAGTGGTGGTGGCGCAGGAGCGAAGACTGATGCTGTCATTGCTTGCTTGGCTGTTTTGCGAGGTCGCGGGTGGGTGGGACCCGTGGCGGCACCTTAGCCCGTGGTTGCGCTTGGGTCGCAAGCCGCTATTGTCGCGGCGGTCACAAGGGGGTGTTCGTGCTGCATCTGTCCACATCGGTCGTGTCCACGGTCACGGCGGCGTTCCTGGCGTCTTTTGTCGAGATCGTCGAGGCCTTCACCATCGTGCTGGCGGTCGGCGTCACGCGGAGCTGGCGTCCGGCGTTGACGGGAACGGCGGCGGCGCTGGCGGTACTTGTGGCGGTGGTCGCGGTGTTTGGCCCGCTGCTGACGTTGGTGCCATTGGGGCCGTTGCGTTTTGGCATCGGGGTGCTGTTGATCCTGTTCGGGATGCGCTGGCTGCGCAAGGCTATCTTGCGCGCGGCGGGGGTGGTGGCACTGCATGACGAAGCGCGGATTTATGCACGGGAGACCGACCTGTTGCAGCGGCAGGCGCGCGAGCGGCGGGCGGATCAACTGGCGCTGCTTGCGGCCTTCAAAGCGGTGCTGCTGGAAGGCGTCGAGGTGGTGTTCATCGTGATCGCGGTCGGCACAGCGCATGGGTTGACCTTTGCCGCCGGTATGGGGGCGCTGGCAGCGGCGGTTCTGGTGCTGGCGATCGGAGCGGTGGTGCACCGGCCCCTGACGCAGGTACCGGAGAACGCGCTGAAGATGGTGGTGGGACTGATGCTGACGGCCTATGGCGTGTTCTGGATTGGCGAGGGGTTGGGGGCGGAATGGCCGGGCGCGGATCTGGCGCTTTTGTACATCGCGGCGATCCTGGCGCTGTTTGCCGCGGGAGCGATCCGACTGAAACGTCAGGCTGGGGTGGTACGGGCATGATGCTTTTGCGGATGATCTGGGGTGAACTCGTCGGCCTTTTTGTCGATGACGGCGCATTGGCATTGCAGGTCGTGGTGCTGATCGCCGCCGTCACCGTCGCCGTCAAGCTTTTGGGTCTGGCGCCACTCTTGGCGGCGGCGCTGGTGCTGGTGGGCTGTCTGGCCATTCTTGGCTTCAGCCTGCAACGCGCCAAAGCGAAATAACCATTTTCTCCCGACGCCGAACTTGAAGGACGACACGATGACCAAACGCATGGACCAAAAGCTTGCCGCCATCAGCGCCGGCGCCTACTGCCCGAAAGATTTCATCATTGCCGACGCCAAGGACGCCGACATGGCCTTTGGCATCGCCTCGCCCGGCAAGGCGGCTGATGGGCGCTACAAGCCGCTGAGGGCTTATAGGGACGACATTCTGAATGTCATCGGCAGCGATCTGGTGGACATCATGCTGATGTCGCTGTCGACCGCCGAGGTGCTGACGGGCGAGGGGGCGTTCGCCAGGACCGAGATCACCCCGGCGGTGCGGCTGAACGATACCACGGACATTTGGCAAGCGCGCGGCGGCAGTTATCCCAAGCAGCCGGCGGCGCCGTTTCGCACGGCCCGGCTGGACCGCGCGCGCGCCGTGGCCGATCTGGGTCTGTATGCGATCACGTTTTACAACGATCTGGATCAGGACCGCGCCACGCTGGACGCCTATGCGAAGTTCCGCGACGAGGCGACGGCTTCGGGGATGCGGCACTTTCTG
>JANXPK010000469.1 GCA_025357355.1 Rhodobacterales bacterium | reverse complement strand
TGGCAACCTCGACCACGCCCGACGCGCTGAGCGGCGCTGATCTGGTGGTGACGTCCGGTGCGGTGGTGCCGGGGGCAAGGTTGCAGGCGGCGATGGGGGCGGCGCGGGCGGGTGGACCCGACGTCGGCATAGCTGTTCCCTATGCGGCGGGCGGGTTGGCCGAGGTTTCGCTGACCCCTGCCGCCATCCCCGAGGTGGCGGCGAGATCAGTGGCGCTGGCGCGGCGGCTGGGCTGGAAGCTGGTCTTTACCGGACCCGGCGGGCCGATCGAGCGGGGCTTGCGGCAAGCACTCGCGGGGGCATTGCAGGGACTTGCGGCGGAGCGGGTCAGCGACGAGGTGGTCGCGGCAGCGCTGGACGCTTATGGCTTGAGCAATGCCGCCACGAGTTTCCTGCCCGCTGCGCCGCCCGAGGGTGAGGCGGTGGTAGCCGCCTGTGTGACGGCGCTGGTGGCAGAGGGGGCGCGGATGCTGCAGGACGGAAGGGCGCGGCGGCCGCTGGAGATTGACGCAGTGGCGCTCATGTCGGGTCTGCTGCCGCGCTGGGAAGGCGGCCCGATGTTTCAGGCGGACCGGCGCGGCCTGCTGGTGGTGCGGCAGGATCTGATCGAGCGGGCCGAGCGGTCAGCACTGTACCTGCCCTGCGAGTTGATCGACGCGCTGATCGCCGATGGCAGGACCTTTGCCAGCCTGAACGCGCGGTAGCGGGTGTCGCGGGCAATTGTCGGCAGCCGCTCATCGGTCCCTTGCGGTCCCTGTTCGCTTGGGTAAGCGAAAAAGGACCGCAAGGGCGTGGTGAGCTGTAGGGGGCGAAGCCGATCAGCGGCGACCGGCGATAGGCTCAGCCCAGAATGACCCCGACCACCACCGCCATCAGCCCCATCGAGGCGATGCCCAGGGCCGCCATGTTCCAGTAAAGCACGCAGGTCAGGGCGGCGCGGGCGGCGGCCGCGTCCTCGGTGCTTCGGCGGATGCGCAGGGCGAGGGCGATGCACCAGCCCAGCATCGCAACGCCGACGAGCGCGAGGGTCGCGCCGGACCAGACCAAGATGTGCATGATGCCTCCCCCAGATTTGGCTTGCGCCCAGGGCGCGATCAATCCTGATGGAAACATCATGATGGCCGTGCGATTTGCAAGGCCGCTTTCGCCACCCGCACTAGAGCCTT
>JANXPK010000451.1 GCA_025357355.1 Rhodobacterales bacterium | reverse complement strand
CAAGCGTGGCAAAGCCCAGCGAGTGAACCTCGGGAAAGGCGTAATCCCGGGCCGAGGTCCAGCCCATGGCCAGCCGCAACCCCACCTGCAACGGGCCGGAGTAATCCAGGAAATCGACCAGCGCATAGGCGCCGATATAGGCCGGGTTGGCCAGCGGGAACAGCAGGGCATATTGCAGCCAGCGTTGCCCCGGAAAGCGGTACATCGTCACCAGCCATGCCGCCCCCGTCCCCACCGCCGCCGCCAGCACGCCGACACCCGCCATCAGGATCAGCGTGTTGCGCAGATAGCGCGGCAATACCGTCGCCATCAGATGCGGCCAGATGTTCTCGGTCGGATGAAACGCCAGCCAGACCACGGCCACCATCGGGGCCACCACCACGCCTGCAATCGCCACAGCCAGTAGCGACCAGATATCGGGTCTGGGCCAGCGGGCCCCGGGCTGTTCCTGAGTGTTTTGCTCGGTCATGGCCGCCTCGTAACCGAAAGCGGTTTCGCTGTCCATAAAAGCCCGTATACTGGGGCAAAAGAGCAAGAACTCGAGGCAGCCTTTCCGATGCGGATCATCTACCACCTTGGCGCCCATTGCACCGACGACGAACGGCTGCTGCGCTGTCTGTTGAAGAACCGTGGCGTGCTGGCCGATCAGGGCATCATCGTGCCGGGCCCGACCCGCTACCGCAACCTTTTGCGCGAAACCGCCATTGCGCTCAAAGGTCAGGCGGCGTCGCTGGACACCCAGGCGCTGGTGCTGGAACAGATCATGGAGGCCGACAAGGCCGAACGGCTGGTTCTCAGCTGGGACTCGTTTCTGTCCTACGCGTCCTGGGCGCTCGATGACGGGCTATACCGGGCGGCGGGCGAACGGGTGCGGGCGTTTTCGCAGATCTTCCCGCAGATCGAGGCTGAATTTCACCTCGCCCTGCGCAACCCCGCGACCTTCCTGCCGGCGCTTTTTGACAAGCAAAAGAACATGAAGGGCGGCACCAAGGATTTCGCCACCTTCCTCAAACGCCGCGATCCCTTTGATGTCCGCTGGTCAGAGGTGATCCACCGCATCCTCGATATGAACCCCGACGTGCCGCTGACGATCTGGTGCGACGAGGATACGCCGCTGATCTGGCCGGACGTCTTGCAGGCCGTCTCCGGCCATGCCCCCGACACCGTGCTGGAAGACACCTACGAGTTGATGTCGCAGATCATGTCGGCAGAGGGGCTGAAGCGGATGCAGGCCTATCTCGCCTCGCACGCCGTGACGACGCCAGAACTGCGCCGCAAGGTCTTTACCGCGTTTCTCGACAAGTTCGCGGTTGCCGATCGCATCAATGTCGAGGTCGAGGTGCCCGGCTGGACCGCCGACACCGTCGCCGCCCTGACCCGCCAGTACGAACAGGACGTGGCGGTGATCCGCAGCACGGCCGGGGTGCGCTTCATCGACCCCTGAGCCGTCACTTCATGCCAAGTGCGGCCTTGTACATCTCCATGATCGCCTCTTCCTCGGCAATTTCGTCGGGCTTGCGCTTGCGCAGGGCAATCACCTTGCGCATGACGCGGGTGTCATAGCCGCGCCCCTTGGCCTCGGCCATCACTTCCTTTTGCTGCTCGGCCACGTCGGCCTTTTCCGCCTCCAGGTGCTCGAACCGCTCGATGAACTGGCGCAGTTCGTCAGCAGTCACGCTGTAGGCATCGGTCGCATTGGTCATCATGGCCTCGCTGGGGTTTTCGTGCTGCCGTCTCCTACCGCTGCCCTGCGCCCCGATGCAAGCCCCGGCTGGACAAGACTTCGTCGTCACGCCGGGGCACGATGTCCCTTCAAGGCGTCACAGCCCGGCCAAAGGTACGGAGTCTGAACTTGAATCTTCCGCCTTTCTTCTCTTCCCCGGCAGGCCAAAGCCTGTCGGGGAGGCGCCGGCCTGCCCCCGGGCAGGCGCCTTCAGCGCCCACCCCAGGCAGGCGCCTCCCCTTCGTCACCATGGCACCCGACCTGACCTCCCTTGCCTTGCGCTGCAGCGCCGCGGCAATCGGACCGATGAAGGCTCCCCCGGAGCCTTCATCAGCCGGTTCTCTAGAGCAAATCAGCTTTTGACTGAATCGTCGGGGATTCCCGTTCGTTGATTTTCGTGATTCCCTTCCTGTATCTTGGGCAGGGAGGTTTTGGATGACACGGGCCTATTCGAGGGATCTTCGGGAGCGAGTTGTGGCGGCGG
>JANXPK010000425.1 GCA_025357355.1 Rhodobacterales bacterium | reverse complement strand
GGCAAATGCCCAGAAACGGCTGCCCACGTTCGACACAGGCCCGCACCAGCGGCAGTGTGATGGCATCGCGGTTGCGGTCAAAGGCGCCGTGGGCGGGCGTCTCTTCCTCGCCATATTCCGATGGGTGAACGTTGGGCCGCCCGCCTGTCAGCACAAAGCCATCACAGGTTTCCAGCAATTCTTCGACCGAAACATAACGCGGATCGGTCGGGATGATCAGCGGCATGCCACCCGACACCTCGGCCACCGCATCCGAATTCATCGTACCACCGCAGTGAACCGGGTAGCGGTCGCCGATGACAAAGTGGTTGCCGATGATGCCGATGACGGGTCTGTGCGCGCGGGACATGAGGGAACCGGACCAGAGGGTTATCCACATGATCATAAACACAGCAGTCCCTAAGGAAAAGCAAGGAATAGCGGCCAAGCCCCATCAACTTGCCTTGAGAATGGTCGGAAAATGCGGACATTCTGCACGTGTTGCCCAAAAGACAGGATTTGCCATGCCCAAACCCCGCGCCCGCGACCTCGGCCTGCCTTTTCCTGGCACGCCGGGACCTTTCAACGCCATCACCGACGTGCCCGGCGTGACGGTCGGCTTTTGCACTCTGACCGACCCCGCCCGCCAGATGCGCACCGGGGTCACCGCCATTGTGCCGCGGGCGGACAAGGGGACGCCGCAGCCGGTCTGGGCCGGCCAGTTCACCCTCAACGGCAATGGCGAGATGACGGGCACTCATTGGATACAGGATGCCGGCTATTTCATCGGCCCCCTGACCATCACCAACACCCACTCTATCGGTGCCGTCCATCACGGCGTGACCCAATGGATGATCGAGCATTATGCCGAATTCTTTGCGGGCGGGCACGGCTGGGCGATGCCTGTGGTGGCGGAGACCTATGATGGCACCCTGAACGACATCAACGCCCTGCACGTGACGCCCGATCATGCCATCGCGGCGATCAACGCCGCCAAGGGCGGCTATGTCGAGGAAGGCTCCACTGGTGGTGGCAACGGTATGATTGCCTATGAGTTCAAGGCCGGAACCGGCACAGCCTCGCGCCGGGTCACGCTGGCCGGGCAAGACTACACGCTGGGCGCTCTCGTGCAGGCCAACCACGGACGGCGCGAGTGGTTCAGCGTTCTGGGCAAGCCGGTTGGTCGCCTGATGCCGGAGGGCAGCTTTCGCGAGAAAGAAGTCGGCTCGATCATCGTTCACATCGCGACAGACGCCCCGCTGTCGCCCCTGTCGTTGCGCCACCTTGCCCGGCGGGCCAGTTTGGGGGTGGCGCGGGGCGGAACGGCTTCGGGCAATTCCTCGGGTGACATCTTTCTTGCCTTCTCGGTCGCCAATCCGGGCCCCATGCCGCAACAGGCTTGGCCGCTGGTCGCGCGACCTGAACTGAACAATGAGATCCTGGACCCGATCTATCTTGCCGCCGTCGAGGCAGTGGAAGAGGCGGTCGTCAACGCCATCGTGGCCGGTGTCGATGTCGCGGCTGTCCTGCCCAAGGGGCTGATCGTGCGGGCGATTGATACCGGGAAACTGGCGACTTTGTTCCGGCAAGGGTGAGGTGTCGCGAAGCGTCCAGATCTGGACACTTTTCTTTCTTGTTCTATATCAATGGCTTGACGATTTTCGTTAACCTGATTTTAACCCGGACACCACGCGAGCGGCTGCAGCAACGCCTTCGCCATGTGTAATGCCAAGGGCTGCCATACCCGCCTGCATCACCGCCAAGGCACCCAGCGTCATGTGGGCGTTGACGTGGCCCATATGTGCTATCCGCAGCGCACCGTCGGCATTGGGGTCTTCCGGGCTTGTCATGCCCAGACCAATACCCAACGTCACCCCCTGCGCCTCGGTCCAGCGGCGCAGGCGTGTCGCATCAGGTGCGGCAAACCGCGCCGCCGTGACCGCATGGCCGCGCGCAGCCGGG
>JANXPK010000334.1 GCA_025357355.1 Rhodobacterales bacterium | reverse complement strand
GGCCGCTGCCATCGGCGGGCGTGCCGAGGTGGTGCGCAACGGGTCACGCGGGATGGTGTGGCTGGAGCCTTTGGTCGAGGTTGAGACCCCATTGGGGCGGATGGCGTTTGGCCCGATGACGGTGGCGGATGTCGACGGGTTGTTCGGCGATTTATCGCGACATCCCAAGGCTTTGGGGCTGATCGGGGATCTGGCTTGGTTGAAAGGTCAGACCCGGCTGACCTTTGCGCGGGTCGGGGTGATAGACCCTTTGAGCCTCGAAGATTACAGCAAACATGGCGGGTTGGTTGGACTGGGCCGGGCCTTGGCGATGGAGCCGACAGCGATTGTCGCCGAAGTGACCAATTCCGGTTTGCGCGGACGCGGTGGCGCGGGATTTCCGACCGGGATCAAGTGGAAGACAGTGGCGGGTGCGCAGGCCGACCGCAAATACATCGTCTGCAATGCCGACGAGGGCGACAGTGCGACCTTCGCCGACCGCATGCTGATGGAGGGCGATCCCTTTACGTTGATCGAAGGCATGGTGATTGCCGGGGTCGCAACGGGGGCGACCAAGGGGTTTGTGTACATTCGTTCGGAATATCCGATCGCGATTTCCGTAATGGAGCGGGCGATTGTTCTGGCGCGGGCCGAAGGGTTGCTGGGCGCCTCGATCATGGGGTCGGGCAAGGCCTTTGACATGGAAGTGCGGGTCGGTGCCGGGGCCTATGTCTGTGGCGAGGAGACCTCGCTGTTGAACAGCCTGGAGGGCAAGCGCGGCGTTGTCCGCGCCAAGCCGCCGCTGCCGGCGCTGGAGGGGTTCCTGGGCAAGCCGACCGTGGTGAACAACGTGATTTCGCTGGCATCGGTCCCGGTGATCCTGGAAAAGGGCGCGTCGTTCTACAAGGACTTCGGTCTGGGCCGGTCGCGCGGCACCATTCCGCTGCAGATTGCCGGAAATGTGCGGTTCGGCGGGCTTTATGAATGCGCATTCGGGTTGACTCTGGGCCAGATCGTCGATGAGATCGGCGGGGGCACGATGACGGGCCGCCCGGTCAAGGCGGTGCAGGTCGGCGGGCCGCTGGGCGCCTATTTCCCACGATCCCTGTTCGACACGCCGTTTGGCTATGAGGAGTTTGCGGGCAAGGACGGCTTGATCGGCCATGCCGGGCTGACAGTGTTCGATGACACGGCCGACATGCTGGCACAAGCCAGATTTGCGATGGAATTCTGTGCGATAGAGTCCTGCGGCAAGTGCAC
>JANXPK010000285.1 GCA_025357355.1 Rhodobacterales bacterium | reverse complement strand
CCATCCTTGAAGATGTCCTTGGCGAAACCATTGCCCATCCCGAACGCCTGGTCCCCAAAGGCCGCGTCATGGCGGGGATCTGGCACGATTGACATGACCGACACCTCGATCTGGGCCTATCCGTGGGATCTTCACGACATCGGCCTGCAAGCGGCCTGCCACCGCATCGCCGCCGCCGGGTGCTCGATGATCAGCCTCGCCACCTCTTACCACGCCGGACGCTTTCTTCAGCCCGGCAACCCGCGCCGTCGCGTCTACTTCCCGCAAGACGGCACCGTCTATTATCGCCCCGATCCCGCCCGCTGGCATGGCGCGGAGATCAAGCCGCTGCAAGCCGACATCGTGGCGACCGAGGGCGACATGCTGGCCGCCCTGACCACGCGCCGCGACCAGGGTGGCCTCAAGGTCGCGGCCTGGACCGTCTGCCTGCACAACACCCGCCTTGGCATGCTGCACCCCGCCCACGTCACCCGCACGGCCCATGGTGACCCCAATTTCTACGCCCTCTGCCCCTCCAGCCCCGCCGCCCGTGACTATGTGACCCGCCTCGTGGCCGAGATTGCCCAGACCTACGCCCCCGACCGAATCGAGGTCGAAAGCCCGGACTTCATGGGGTTCTCGCACGGTTTCCACCACGAAAAGGACGGGTTGCCGACCCTGCCAGAGGATGACTTTCTGCTGGGCGTCTGCTACTGTCCGTATTGCACCGCCGCCGCCCGCGCCGCCGGTATTGACGCCGAAGACGCGCGCCGGACCACGGCCGCCCTGCTTGATGCCGCCTTTGCCCGCGAACTCCCGCAGGCCCAATTCTCCGACCTCGCATCGGTCGGGATTGCCGCCTTTGCGCACCTACCTGCCCTTCACGCCTACCTGCTTTGGCGCTCTACGCCCGTCACCAGCCTGATTGCCGACCTGCGCCGCGTCATCCCCAAGCCCACCGAACTCATGCTGATTGATGCCGAAGGGACCGCTGCCACCGGCATCGACCTGTCCGCACTTGTTCCCCATCTCGATGGCATCGTGCACTGTGCCTATCACACCTCCCTGTCCCGCATCGGACCCCTCTTTCGCCAAACCCGTGCCCTGCTCGGCCCCAGCAAATCGCTGATCGCCGGCTTCCAGCTTTTTCATCCCGCGACCCGCGACCGTGCCGATCTGGCCCGCCGCCTCGCCGCCACCCGCCCCCATGCCGACGGAGGCAACTTCTACTGCCTTGGCCTGGTTCCGTCCGCCCGCCTCGACTGGATCCGCACTGCGCTGGCCGCCCTCACACAAGCTTGATGCGAACTCGCGCGCGCTTTGGGGTTAAGCTTGCCCGCAACCTCAGGAGGACCGCCATGAATCGCTACCTCATCCACCTCTGCGCCGTCGTGTTCAGCTTATTTGTCGTCGCCACCGCCCCCGTCTTTGCCGCAGGCACGTCGGACGGCAGCAGCACCGCGTCCTCGACCGAATCCAGCTATGCCGATGCCAAAGCCATGGTGGACGCTGGCAAGTTCAAGGACGCCTTGCCCGCCCTGCAGATGATTACCCAGGACGACCCGAAGAACGCCGACGCCTGGAACCTTCTGGGCTTCACGCACCGGATGCTCGGCCACATGGACGATGCCTCCAAGGCCTATCTCGTCGTACTCAAGATAAACCCCAACCATCTTGGCGCGCTGGAATATCAGGGCGAGTTGTTCCTGAAGACCGGCAAGCCTGATCTGGCCAAGGCCAATCTGGCCAAGCTCAAGGCTCTGTGCGGCAATTGCGAGCAATTCGGCGATCTGGATAAAGCGATTTCTGCCGCCGGTGTCTGATCTCAAACTGGCCCCGCAGTCAGTCCGGGAATGATTTGCGCAACCGCACCACAATCGCCACGGGTCTGAAAGGCCCGTGGCGAGGGTGCGTCAGCCCGTGAAACTGATTGGCGCTCAGGAAGTTGTGGTCTACGTTTGGCGTTGCCCTGCGCAGGTTGCTGATGTCAAATGGGCCGGAACGGGCCTTCGGAAAATAGTTTCAATCTGGTTAATAAGACTATTTATATATAGTAATATCAATATGTTATTAGCATGTCCGAAGTTCCGACACTGCCTCACTTATTCCCCTAGAGCAAGATGATTACAGATCGAACCAAACCCTACCTTCACCTTCGGGCCCGGAATCGAGCGCGGCGCCGGGCAATGCCCGACCGCCCATCGGGCGGGCATTCCCTACCGTCGTCACGAAGCTTGCCGGCTTGAGGTCGTCACCGTAAAGCTTTGACCGAAACCGAATGATGCCCACCCGGCGGTCGGGCGTTGCCCTCTGATATCGCTGGCTGAAAGGATGCAAGGCTGCGCTGGTCATGTGCCAGGAGATGTCGCGAGATTCCATCCAGAATCATCTTGCCCTAGAGCGTGTTGCGTTCATTCGGTTTCATAACCTGCAGCTTTGAAAAAATTGTAGCATTCTTCCTCGTTGAAGAGATCGCAGACGTGACCGACGGCTTGCCAGAGTTGG
>JANXPK010000253.1 GCA_025357355.1 Rhodobacterales bacterium | reverse complement strand
CCCGGCTTCATCCGCTTGTCGATAGGTGTGGAGCCCACCGAATCCCTCTGGTCCGCCATCGCAGCCGCCCTCCACGCGACCTGATTTCATCTTTTCACAAATATCCCGGGGTCCGGGGCAGAGCCCCGGCGCTTACAACCGTCCCAGCCGTTCGGTCAGCAGCGCAAAGAACCCTTCGGTATCAATCGACCCCATGAACAGCGCATTGGCCGCGCGGTCGGTCACGCCCCACCAATCGGCCACAGTCATCCCCATGGTCAGTTCCGACTGCACCTCGATCTCGACATTGATGTGGCGGCCGGTGAACAGTTCGGGCTTGATCAGATAGGCAATCACACAAGGGTCATGCAACGGCGCGCCTTCCATGCCGTATTTCGCCAAGTCGAAGCGTTCAAAGAAATCCGCCCACTCGGCAGCGACGCGACCGACATTGGTTCCAAGGTTGCGAAACGCCTCAAGCCGCTTGCGGTTGGTCATCGCCTTGTGGGTGACGTCCAGCGGCATAACCACCAGCGGAACACCGGCGCGGAACACGATGTCGGCGGCCTCGGGATCGACATAGATGTTGAACTCGGCCACCGGGGTGATGTTGCCACCTTCGAAATAACCGCCCCCCATCAGCACGATCTGCTCGATGCGCGGGATGATGTCGGGCGCGCGCTGAAAGGCGGTGGCGATGTTGGTCAGCGGGCCGAGCGGGCACAAAGTGACCGTTCCCGCAGGTTCGCTTCGCAGCGTGTCGATGATGAAATCGACCGCATGACCGGCTTGCAGCGCCATCTTGGGTTCCGGCATCACCGGGCCGTCGAGCCCGGTCTTGCCATGGACATGTTCGGCCGTCACCAGCTTGCGCTTCAGCGGCGCATCACATCCGGCGAACACCTTGACATGCGGCTTGCCCGCCAGTTCGCAGATGATGCGGGCATTGCGCGACGTCCACTTCAGCGGCACATTGCCCGCGACCGCCGTTATGCCAAGCACCTCGACGTCCTCGGGGCTGGCCAAGGCCAGAAGGATGGCAAAGGCGTCGTCCTGGCCAGGGTCGGTGTCGATGATGATCTTGCGCGGACGGTGGGGCATGGTGGTCTCCTTTGCGGCAGGAAACGCCATTGCCTGGGCTTTGTCCATCACTGGTCAGCCGTCGAAATCGACATCTTCGATCAGCTTGACCGCTTCGGGCCGCTTGGCGGCGATATCGGCCAGACCCACGGTGTCCGGCGTGAAATTGCCCCAACTTTGCACCAAAGCTGAGCGCGCCACGCCAGGTTTGACCGGAAATTCATGGTTGGTCTCGGCATAGATCTTCTGCGCTTCATCCGAGGCCAGCCATTCCATCAGCTTCAGCGCCGCCGCCTTGTCCGGCGCCGCCTTGGTCATGGCAATGCCAGAGATGTTCATGTGACTGCCGCCACCCGCAAAGACTGGAAAGTCGATGCGGACGCCGGTCGCGTATTGCTTGTCATTGGGGTCGTTCAACATCTGGCCGATGTAATAGGTGTTGCCGATGGCGATATCGCACTCTCCCGACCAGATCGACTTGACCTGATCGCGGTCCACCCCGGTCGGCCTGTGGGCGAGGTTGGCCTTCAACCCCTGCAGCCACGTCTTGGTCTCGTCCGGCGAATGGTGCAGCAGATAGGCGGCGGTCAGCGCGACGTTGTAATCCGACAGGCCCGACCGCATGCACAGCCGCCCCCGCCATTTCGGGTCTGCCAGATCCTCATAGGTGGTGATCTCGCCTGGCTTGACCCGGTCCTTGGCCGCGTAAACGACGCGGGACCGCGTGGTCAGGCCGAACCAGAGATTGCCCGGATCGCGGTATTCCGCCGGGATGTTGGCCTTGAGTACAGGGTCATCCACCGGCTGGATCACACCAGCATCGACCAGTTCGATCAAGCGCCCAATATCGACCGTCAGCACCAGATCGGCAGGCGACCGCGCGCCCTCGGCCTTCAGCCGCTCGGCCATGCCCTGATCAACGAAGGCGATGTTGACGGCGATACCCGTCTCGGCGGTGAATGCGTCGAGCAGCGGCTGGATCAGTTCGGGCTGGCGGTGCGAATAGATATTGACCTCGTCGGCCAGAACCGGGCTGGCGCAGAGCAGGGTCAATACGGCGATACGGGCGAACATGGCTTAGAGCAGATCGACGACAACCGGTTGTTCCGCTGGTTCGTGGGCCTGCCGATTGACGCCCGGGTCTGGCATCCGACGGTGTTCAGCCACAACCGCGACCGGTTGATGGCGGCGGATGTGGCGCGGGAGTTTCTGGCGGCGCTGAT
>JANXPK010000217.1 GCA_025357355.1 Rhodobacterales bacterium | reverse complement strand
GCCCGGCGCGGTCGGCCACCATGATGCGGCGCGGCAACAGGAAGGACGATCCTTCCAGGACGCTCGTGTGGACGTCCAGTTCAAACGCCGCTATACCCTCGCCCGCCAGCAAGGCCTGGGCGAAGGCGATCAGCGTCGGGTCGGTGGTGCGCAGAAGAAGCTTCATATCACAGGTTTAGGGTCCATACGGGGCCATGTCGAGGGCAGGTTGGGAATGGGCGTGATCGCAGCGGGGCAGCAGCCACAGGATGTTCTGGCGCAGGAACTGGCGGCAGAAATGGCGGCGGTCAATGTGCTGATCCGCGAGCGGATGGCCAGCCGCCACGCGCCGCGCATTCCCGAGGTGACGGCCCATCTGGTCGAGGCCGGGGGCAAGCGGCTGCGTCCGATGCTGACCTTGGCCGCGGCGCGGATATGCAACTACCAGGGCCCGTTCCACGTGCATCTGGCAGCCACGGTGGAGTTCATCCACACCGCGACCTTGCTGCACGATGATGTGGTCGACGAAAGCGCCCAGCGCCGGGGGCGGCCGACGGCGAACCTGTTGTGGGACAACAAGTCGAGCGTGCTGGTCGGGGACTATCTGTTCTCGCGCAGTTTTCAGTTGATGGTGGAGACGGGGAACCTGCGGGTGCTGGACATCCTGGCCAACGCGAGCGCCACGATTGCCGAAGGCGAGGTGTTGCAGCTGACAGCGGCGCAGGACCTGGCCACCGATGAGGCGGTTTATCTGCAAGTGGTGCGGGGCAAGACGGCGGCGCTGTTTGCGGCCGCCTGCGAGGTTGGCGGCGTGATTGCCGGGGCGGCGGTGCCGGTGACGCGGGCGCTGCACGACTATGGCGATGCGCTGGGGATCGCGTTTCAGATTGCGGATGATCTGCTGGATTACGGCGGCTCCTCGGCGCTGATCGGCAAGAATACCGGCGACGATTTCCGCGAGCGCAAGGTGACGCTGCCGGTGATCAAGGCTGTGGCCCGGGCGACACCCGAGGAGCGGGCGTTCTGGGTGCGGGTGATCGAAAAGGGGGATCAGCGGGCCGGCGATCTGGAGCGGGCGGTGGCGCTGATGGGGCGGCACGGCGCGATGGCGGCGGCGCGGGACGAGGCGCTGGTCTGGGCGGAGCGGGCGCGGGCGGCGTTGACCTCGGTGCCCGCGCATGAGTTGCGGGCGGTTCTGGCGGACCTCGCCGACTATGTGGTGGCGCGGATCAATTGACCCAAAAGGGGGGCCGTCCACGGGGCCATCGAGGCCCCATGGACGGCGTTGGCGCCGGTGGTTGGGGCGGTCTCGTGGAGTGTCCACATGTGGACGCTTTGGAATTTCATGTTATATCAAGTGGTTGCTATTCTTTGGTAACCCGATCTTAACGGATTGAGCCTCGAAACAGGGCCTCCGGCGGGAGTATTTGGCCAAGGCGAATGGATCAGGTCAGGTTTGTGGCAGTGATCCACCAGCCGGGGTTGCGGGGGCGCAAGGTTTGTGCTGCGGCCTCGGCCTGGGACTGGTTGGCAAAGAGGCCAAAGCAGGTGGCGCCGGAGCCGGACATGCGGGCGATCAGGCAGTCGGGCTGTGCGGTCAGGGCTGCAAGGGTTGCGCTGAGGACGGGGGCAAGGGTGCACGCCGCTGCGGCGAGGTCATTGCGCTGGGCGTGCAAGTAGCTGGCGAGGCTTGCGGCACTGTGGAGGGCAGAGGGTGGTGTCAGGGGCGGGTTGCTGCGGTGTTGCAGCGCGTGGAACACATCGGCGGTGGCCAGGGCCACGCCGGGATTGGCCAGGACCGCCCAGACGGGCGGCAGGGGCAGGGGGGTGAGCACCTCGCCGATGCCTTGCAGGCGGGCGGAGTGGCCGAGAAGGCAGACCGGGACGTCGGCACCCAGTGCCAGCACATCGGCAGGCGCGGGCAGGGGCTGCGACCAAAGCTGCGACAGGGCCTGGAGGGTGGCAGCGGCGTCAGCCGAGCCGCCGCCGAGACCCGACGCGATGGGCAGGGTCTTTTCCAGCGTGATGGCAGCGCCGCGCGTCGGGTGCAGGGCGCGGGCGGCGCGCAGGACAAGGTTGTCGGTGGGTGACAGGCCTGCGGCGAAGGGGCCGGTCAGGCGCAGGCTCAGCGTGTCGGCAGCCTTGACGGTGATGAGGTCGCCGACATCGGCGAAGGCGACGATACTGTCCAGAAGGTGGTAGCCGTCGGCCCGCCGTCCGGTCACATGCAGCGCGAGGTTGATCTTGGCGCGGGCGGCCGCGTCAATTGCCATTCGTGCTGGCTGCCTTTTCATCCGCCAGCACCACGTCCAGCCCGACCGCAAGCTTGCGCATCATGCGGGTCTTGTCCTTGTCCTCGGGGCCAAAGGACAGGGCGCGGTGCCATTGAAACTGCGCCTCGCGCTTGCGGCCCACCATCCAGTAGACATCGCCCAGATGGTCGGTCACCACCGGATCGACCGGCATCAGCACCGAGGCCTTTTCCTGCGGTGCCACGGCATCCTGATAGCGGCCCATGCGGTAATAGGCCCAAGCCAGGCTGTCCAGAATGTAGCCGGTATCGGGGTTGGCGGCGACGGCGCGCTGGATCATCGCCAGCGCCTCGTCCAGGTGTTCACCGCGGTCGACATAGCCATAGCCCAGTTCGTTCAAGAGGCGCGGATCTGTCGGGTCAAGTTCAAGGGCCTTGCGGAAATCAGCCTCGGCGGCAGGCCAGTTGCTGTCGACCTCGCAGCCGGCGCGTTTGTAAAAGAGCGGCCAGCTGCCCTTTTCGGGATTGGGGACCAGGGCGATGGCCGCGTCGTAGGACTTGACGGCAAGGTCGCAATGCCCTTGCCGCCGCAACGCATCGCCAAGCGCTGTCTGCACCCTGACGCTGTCGGGCTTTGCGCTGGCGAGGCTCAACAGCAGGGTCACTGCGTCGTCGATCTTTCCGGCCTGAATGATGGCGTCGGCCTGACCGATGCGGGCGGTAATATAGGCAGGGTCGGTCGGCGGGATTGCAGCATAGACCGCGCCCGCCTGATCGAACTGCTGTAGCTTTTCGAGGAGCGCGGCGCTCATCAGTTGC
>JANXPK010000290.1 GCA_025357355.1 Rhodobacterales bacterium | reverse complement strand
AAGAATGCTACAACTTCTTCAAAGCTGCAGGTTATGAAACCGAATGAACGCAACACGCTTTAGCGCTTGCCGAAGGAAACCGGCCCTTGTGCGAGATGATTCCAGATCGCACCAAACCGGATCTTCTTCTTGCCCGGTAACAAGCGCAGCGCCGGGCAATGCCCGACCCGTTCGGGGGCTTTCGCGGCCCCACCGGGGCCACGGTCCCCCTCGCACCTCGGCAACTGTGTTTTCGGGTCAGGGTTGGGATATTGGCTTGAAGGGGGTTTGGTCGCGCAGGACGGCGTTGGCGATGGTGACGATCTTGCGTGCGAGGGCGATGAGGATGACTTTGGACGCTTTGCCCCTGGCCGTCATGGCGTTGATCCTGGCTCTGGCGGCCGTGCCGCTCCTGGCGCGCCAGAGCGACACGGCCGCCATGCAGAGCAGCGTGCGCAGCCCCGAACGGCCCTGTCCGATGCGCCGTTTGCCGCGGAATTTGCCGCTTTCGTGCGCCTTGGGGGCGAGGCCCGCCAGCGCGGCGGCGGTGCGGCGGTCCAGTTGGCCGAGCTCCGGCAGGTGCGCCAGAAGCCCGGTGGCCACGACCGGGCCAATGCCGGGAATAGAGCGCAGGAGTCCGGCGTCGCGGGCGAGGTCCGGGTTCTGCGCGATATGGCCGGCGATTTCGGCCTCAAACCGCGCGATCCGGGCCGCAAGCATCTTGAGCGAGGCGCGGATGTCGGTCTGGATCACCGGGCTCATGGTCTTGCTCAGGCGGTTCTTTTCCTGCGTTTCCATGCGCTTGAGCTGGTCACGCCGGTCGGCAAGCTCCTCCGGCGCCACCCGCTCCGGCGCGGGCGGCAGATGCGGCGCGGGTTGGCGTTCGGCGCCGAGGCGGGCCAGCATGCGCGCGTCGACCCGGTCGGTTTTGGGCAGGTTCAGGGACTGGGCGAAATGCCAGGCGTGCAGCGGATTGAGCCGCACACAGGGCTGACTGGCGGCGGCACAGGCCTCCAGCAGGGCTCGGTCGCAACCGGAAGTGGCCTCGAAAATGAGGATCGTGTCAGCGCCGCAGGCCTTGAACAAGGCTCGAATTCCGGCGGGCGCATTGGCATGCTCGCTGTTGGCGGCGATGCGTGGATCAAACACATCGAGCCGATCCTTGGAGATGTCGCAACCGACGTAAACATGTGTCATGACCCGGCCCGCCCACGGGGCGGGCGTTCCGGGCGGAAACCCTGCACTGCAGGGTTTCTGATCGCCCTCCACCCTGTCCAGTCTTCGTGCCCGGGCGTCAGACCCCGGCACATGCAACTGTTCAGGCTGGTCAGACCAACCGGTAGCGGCCCAAGCCGAGAGACGGGTTCCAACCCAGGGCGGGCAACGGGCGCGCTACCGGTTCCCAAGATACGCGATTCCAAACAGACAGGGCGGGCATTGCCCTCTGATAGCGCTGGTTGAAACGATGCAAGACCACACCGATCATCCGTCAGGCGATCTCGTGCTGTTCCATCCAGTGTCATCCCGTCCTAGTGCCGCGGATCGGCGCTCAGCATGTCGCGCACCATCGGGATGACCTTTTCGCCGTAAAGCCCTATGGCCTGTACCAGGTCGCCATGTGGCAAACCGCCGGTCGAATACTTCAGGTCAAAGCGCTGCAACCCCAGATCGCGCACGGTCGCCGCTATCTTCCGCGCCACGGTCTCGACCGATCCGACATAGAGCGAGCCCTCTTCAACCTCGGCCAGATAGCGGTCCTTGGTGACGGGGGGCCAGCCGCGCTCGCGACCAATGCGGCCGAACATGGCCTGATAATGCGGCCAAACTGCCTCGCGCGCTTCGGCATCGGTGGCGGCAATGAAGCCCGGCGAATGCACGCCGACGGGCCGGACCTGGCGCTCCATCTGGGCACAGGCGCGGTGGTAAAGGTCGATATAGGGCGCAAAGCGGCGCGGGTCGCCGCCGATGATGGCCAGCATCAGTTGCAGGTCCTGCCGCACCACCCGCACCACCGATTCGGGGCTGCCGCCAACGCCGACCCAGACCACCATGCCGTCGGGACCAAGCGCCGGATGAACCTTCTGTTGGCTCAGCGCGCTGCGGGTTTCCCCCGACCATGTCACCTCTTTCTCACGCACCAGATGGGCGAAAAGATCCAGCCGCTCTTCGAACAACTGGTCATAATCGTTGAGGTCAAAACCGAACAGCGGGTAGCTTTCGGTAAAACTGCCGCGCCCGACAATCGCTTCGGCCCGGCCCGAAGACACGGCGTTGAGGGTGGAGAACCGTTCAAACACCCGCACCGGGTCGTCGGTCGACAGCACGGTGACGGCGGTGCCAAGCTTGATGCGCTGCGTCCGCCCGGCAATCGCCGCCAGCACGATCTCTGGCGCCGAAATGGCGAAATCGGGCCGGTGATGCTCGCCCAGACCGATGAAATCGATCCCGGCCTGATCGGCCACCACCGCCTCGTCGACCACATCGCGCAACACCTCGTAGGCGCGTTTGGCCGTGCCGTCAGGGCGCAGCGTGATGTCGCCAAACGTGTCCAGACCGAGTTCAACCGCCATGGCAAGTCTCCTGTGCTGCGGGAGGAGATAGGCGATTTGGCACGGCGAGAAAAGCGGCTTTGGCGCAGGGTGGGTGCGCGCGCATGAACCCGCGCGCCTTCCGGGCCAGACCGGGGTCCTAATGCTCTTCGCCGCTGACCACGCCCGAGATCAGATTGCCCGCCATCAGCCGCTCGTTCAGCGAGGCGCGGGGCCGGGCAAGTTCGGTCAGATAGGCGGTCAACTCGTGATGGGCGGCGCGGGCGGCAGCGACGGCCGCATCGGAGGTGACGGCGGCAAAGTGCACGCTGTCGCCGCTGCGGTGCTGCACCAGATCGTTAAGATCGGGGCCGATCACAGTGGCGATCTTGGGATAGCCGCCGGTGGTGCCGTGGTCGGCCAGCATCACCGTCGCCACACCGTCGCCCGCCACCTGAACAGCACCCCGCAGCACCGGCTCTGACGGCATGTCGAGGGCCGCATTCACCGGCAACTCCGGCCCGGACAGCCGCAGGCCCATGCGGTCATAGGCGTCGGTCAACCGAAACGGGCCACCCGTGAATTCCCGCAATACGGCTTGGTCAAAGAAGCGGTCTTGCGGCCCCATCACCACCCGGATGCGGTCACCGGGCAGCGCCCAGGCGGGCAACGGCAGGTCACCTTCACGCCCCTGGCGCACCTCAGCCGCCTCGATCGCCAGAATGTCGCCGCGGCACAGCACCCCGCCGCCAAGTCCCGATTGCGAATGGGTGGCCCGGCTGCCGAGCCACAGCGCCCCCTCCACCTGCCCGGCAAAGGTCAGCATGGCCCACGACCCCCAGGCCCCCGGCCTGACGCTCAGCCTTTGCCCCGGCGTCAGCGTCGCCACCACCCAGGGCGCCAGCGCCCGGTCCGCCAAAGTCACCTGAAACCCGCCGCCAGCCACCGCAAAACTGACAGCGCCCGAAAGGCACTCCACTTGCAGCCCGCCCAGCGACACCTCGACCCCGCAAGCGTCAGCCGGGTTGCCCAGGGCGGTGTTGGCGATGGCAAGCGCGCGGGTGTCCATCGGCCCCGACCATGGCACACCGTAGCGCATCCAGCCGCGCCGCCCGGCGTCTTGCAAAGTCACCATCGGACCGGCGAAACTGACCCGCAACTCACACCGCATCATCTGCCCCCTGCGGCGCGATAGGCATCGTGGCTGATGCGGTGAAACCGCACGGTGTCGCCGACGTCAAAGCGGAAGGGCCGCGCTGCATCCCCGGTCAGGATCGGGTCAGGCGAGGCGCCGATGATCCACCAGCCGGTCGGCATCTTCAGCGTGGTCACGATGCATTGCGGCCCGGCAATGATCACCCGCCCCGCCGGAATGCCGCGCACCGCCACCGGTTTGCGCGGCAACTGGATCGCTTCGGGCGTACCCGCCAGATAGGCGTAGCCGGGGGCAAAGCCGTACAGATAGACCCGGTACTCGCCCGCGAGATGGGCCGCAATAACGGCCTCGACGCTCAACCCTTTCAGCGCCGCCACCTGCGCCAGATCTTGGCCCAGATCGCCGCAATAGCAGACGCCGAGGTCATGGCGTACAGGTGCCGTCTGCGGCGGCGCGGGGCCGCGCAGACGGCTTTGCAAGACCGCCGTCAGCCCGGCATGATCGGTCAGCAGGGGGTCGAACACCGCCAGCAGACCCGCATAAGCCGGGATCACCTCGACCAGCCCCAGGGGCGGCGCATCGGTCAAAAGGTGATCCAACCCGACGACCCGGGCATGGATGTCCGGCGCGATGCCTTCGCCGAATTCGACCAGAACGGCACAGTCGGCCACGGCGGTAAAGCGTGGCCAGACCCTCATTGCCGGGCCAGAAACGGCGCCACCGTGACGCCCGCCGCCGTCAACGCCAGACGAATATGCAGCGCCATCGCCACCGCACCGGCACTGTCGCCGTGCACGCAGACCGACTGGGCCTGCAGCGGAATGGCCGGGCCGTCCAGCACCGGCATCAGCCCGGTCGCGATGAACCGCAGCAGCCGGTTCGCCGCGACCTGCGGGTCATGGATCATCGCGCCCTCGCGCGAGCGCGGCACC
>JANXPK010000193.1 GCA_025357355.1 Rhodobacterales bacterium | reverse complement strand
GTCGATACGACGCCGCCCGTCTATATTGCGATGACCCTGCTGGTCATGGTGAATGTGGCATCACGGTTTAGGCAGGTTGCCAAAGATCATATCAGCGCAGGGCAGCGCCAAAACCACGACGGCCCCTGACACATTGACGGGATGCTACGCCGATTATGCGTTTGACGGCGACACGCTGGAATATCAGGGCTTGGGGCATGACAGATATGGCCGCGAACCGGTTTGGATGCGGGTGGGTGGCGAGGATGTTGCGGCGCTGATGATCGCCGAGGGGCTGGCGGTGGCCTATGATGGCGCGTCGCGGATCGACTGGTGTGCGCGGCTGGCGGGCGGGTGAGGTCGGGGACGGGCACATCGGCGCAATCCCTCAAAACGGCTTGGAAAACCCGGGGTTTCGCCCCACCTTTGGTTGACCCCGCCCGAGGCGCGGTCTAAATGATCGGTAGCAGGTGGGGTTGCCGTGGCGGCCCGACCAGACGCCAAAGTCGAAGGAGCCCGTTGTGGACACTCTTCTGCGTGAATATCTGCCGATTCTTGTGCTGCTTGCGGTGGCGACCGGATTGGGACTGCTGCTGTTGGGGGCTGCGGCGCTGATCGCGGTCAGGCACCCCGACCCGGAAAAGCTTTCGGCCTATGAATGCGGGTTCAATGCGTTTGACGATGCGCGGATGAAGTTCGACGTGCGGTTCTATCTTGTGTCGATCCTGTTCATCATTTTCGATCTGGAAGTGGCGTTTCTGTTCCCCTGGGCGGTGGCATTTGGCGAGATCTCCATGGTGGGGTTCTGGTCGATGATGGCGTTCCTGAGCGTGCTCACGGTCGGGTTTGCCTATGAGTGGAAAAAAGGGGCGCTGGAATGGGCGTGATGACGGGAACCACGGTCGGTTCTGACCGCGAGGTCGAAGCGCAGGCGCTGAATGCCGAGTTGCAGGACAAGGGTTTCCTTCTGACCTCGACCGAGGACGTCATCAACTGGGCGCGCAATGGCAGCCTGATGTGGATGACCTTCGGTCTGGCCTGCTGTGCGGTCGAGATGATCCAGGTGTCGATGCCGCGCTATGATCTGGAACGCTTTGGCACGGCGCCGCGCGCCAGCCCGCGCCAGTCGGATCTGATGATCGTGGCGGGCACGCTGACCAACAAGATGGCCCCGGCGCTGCGCAAGGTCTACGACCAGATGCCAGAGCCGCGCTATGTGATCTCGATGGGGTCCTGCGCCAATGGCGGGGGGTATTATCACTACAGCTATTCGGTTGTGCGGGGCTGTGACCGGATCGTGCCGATCGACATCTATATCCCCGGCTGCCCGCCTACCGCCGAGGCGTTGCTGTACGGCATCCTGCAATTGCAGCGGAAAATCCGCCGCACCGGCACTTTGGTTCGCTGAGAGGTTCACATGACGGATTTGACCGCACTTGGTGCCGCGATTGCCGCCAAACAGCCGACCCTGACCCCGACCGTGGCCTTTGGCGAGTTGACGCTGGGCGCGACCATTGCCGACATATTGGCAGCGCTGGAGTTCCTCAAGACCGACCCGGAGTGTCACTTAACGACGCTGGTGGACATTACGGCGGTTGACCACCCGGAAGACCCGGCACGGTTCGAGGTGGTGTATCACCTGCTGTCGATGCACAAGAACCACCGTCTTCGGCTGAAGATCGCGGTGGGCGACGGTGCCATGGTGCCTTCGGCCATCGGGATTTATCCGTCTGCAAACTGGTTTGAACGCGAAGTCTTCGACATGTTCGGCATCCTGTTTTCGGGCCACCCCGATCTGCGGCGCATCCTGACCGACTACGGCTTTCGCGGCCATCCCTTGCGCAAGGATTTCCCGACGACCGGCTACACCGAGGTGCGCTATGACGAGGTGCAAAAGCGCGTGGTCTATGAGCCGGTGAAACTGGTGCAGGAATACCGCCAGTTCGACTTCATGTCGCCGTGGGAGGGCGCGCATTACATTTTGCCGGGCAATGAAAAGCCAAACGCTGACAAAAAGGTCTGAGCGGTGAGCCAGCCCCCCACCTTGCTGTTCTGTGCCGGCGCGGTGAAGGCCGGGACAACCTGGCTTTACGACTATTTGCGTGGCCATCCCGAGACTTATCTGCGCTCGATCAAGGAGATGCAGTATTTCGACAAGCTGGATGCCGGGACCTTGAAGAACCGGGCGCGGCGGTTGGAGAAAGAGATCGCGGGATTGGAGGCCGAACTTGAGGCCGGCAAGGCGCGGTTTCCCGATTGGGTGCTGCAACAGATCGGCGACCGGGCGGAATACCGCAAAGTCTTGCTGTCAGAATCGGAACCGACCGCGGGTTATCTGCGCTATCTGACCGCCGGAGCGGGCGTGCGGCGTGTGGTGGGGGAGATGACGCCGGAATATGGTCTGCTGACTGCCCCGCGGATGCGCGATCTGTCGGCTCTGATGCCCGACGTGCGTTGGGTCTTTTTGATGCGTGACCCGGTGTCGCGACTGTGGAGCCATGTGCGGATGCTGGTGCGGCGGACCAAGCCGGGACCCGAGGCTTTTGCGGCGGCCTGTGCGGCGAAGTTCGACGAGGTTCTGGCAGGGGACGCGCCTGACGTGACCGAGCGCGGCGATTATGCTGCGATCTGGGGGCGGCTGTCGCGGGGCGTGGCGCCGGAAAAGCGGCTGGCGGTATGCTATGAACATCTGCTGAGCCCTGACGGGGTTGCCGAAGTGACGCGGTTTCTGGGGCTTTCGGACCATCCGGCCAAGCTGGACAAGATCGTGCATGAAGGCGTTGCCGTCGACATGCCGCCAGCGCTGCGTGCCCGGGCGCGGGAATGGTTGCAACCGCAATATGCCTTTGTGGCGGAGACGTTCGGGCTGCCCGAAGAATGGGAATCCTTTCCCGAGTTGAACAGTGAGGTGGCCTGATGGGATCGGAGCCCGCCTTCGTGATCGGCGTCGAGGCTGCCAAGGCGGGCACCTCATGGCATTTCAGCGGACCTCACCCTTTGGGTGACCCGCGCACAGGGCGTGAGATGCTGGCGCCCGAGCGGTTGCTGGCGATGACGTCAGAGCAGCGGGCACAGACGCGGGCGGCGCTTTTGCCGCTGAACAATTCGATTGTCGGGGCCTTTCGGGCTGTGCCGGAAGCCTGGACGCGCAGCATGGATGAGGTGGCTGCGTAATGGGCAAGTCAAGCAGCTTTTCTGAGAGGGTCGAAGGTTTCGCGATGTTGGAGCATGGTCCAGATCACGGTGACGCGGCGGCGCGCGAGGGCGATGAGCGCTTGGGTA
>JANXPK010000167.1 GCA_025357355.1 Rhodobacterales bacterium | reverse complement strand
GCCGTCGCCCAGATTCTCGGCCCCGCCACCGCCATACTTGCTGTCGCCAATGATCGGATGGCCCATTTCGGCCATGTGGGCCCGCAATTGATGGGTGCGGCCGGTGACCGGCTCCAACGCCATCCAGCTCATCCGGTTGGCGAGGAACCACAGCACGAAATAGTCGGTCTGGGCGCGCTTGGCGTCGGGGTAATCGGCGGTCTTGGCCGGATGGATGCACAGCATCTTTTCACCCTCGCCGCCGCGACCATGGCCGGGCGCCTTGACCAGAGCGTATTTGATCGAACCCTTCTTGGGATTCGGCACGCCTGCGACCAAGGCCCAATAGATCTTGCGGGTCGCGCGGTGACGCAGCGCCTCTGACAGCGCCCGCGCCACACGATCGGTGCGGGCCAGCATCAAGAGGCCCGAGGTGTCCTTGTCCAGCCGGTGCACCAGTTTGGGCCGATCCTTGAAGCCGAACTTCAACGCCTCGGTCAAGCCATCGACATGACGGTCGCCCTGGCCAGAACCGCCCTGCGACGGCAGGCCGGCGGGCTTGTTCAGGATGATGATATGTTCATCCTTCCACAGCACGGCATCCTGGATCATCTTGGCATCCGCCGGGCTGACGCCGCCGTCGCGCGGCCGCGACGGGGCCGCCGTATCGGGCAAGGGCGGCACGCGCACCACCTGCCCCGGCACCACATGGTCGGACGCCTTGGCACGGGCACTGTCCACCCTGACTTGACCAGTGCGGCACAGCTTTTCCACCGCACCCTGGGTCAGTTGCGGAAAGCGGCGCTTGAACCAGCGGTCCAGCCGCTGCTCGCCTTCATCGGTCGAGACGGTCAACAGTTTCACGTCGCTCATGCAAGCACTCCTCGGGCAAGGGCTGCACCAAGGGCGACAGCGATCAGGGACAGGACAACCGACCCGGCAGTATAAAGCACGGCCTGGGCGGTCTGGCCGGTTTCATAAAGCCGCAGCGCGTCCAGCGAGAAGGCGGAGAACGTGGTGAAGCCGCCCAGAACGCCGGTCATCAACAGCGGCGACAAATGCGGACGGCTTGCCAAAACCACGGCCAGCACGCCCATGACAAGGCTGCCCGCGACATTCACGATAAATGTCGCCACCGGACCGCCGACCGCCGAAATGGTCAGATAGCGCAGCACAGAGCCGAGCGCGCCGCCAATGGCGACTTGGGAGATAATCCAGAACATCCGGTTTCCTTGGGCGCGGGGCGGGGAAATGTCAACGGGGGCGAGCGGGCGAAGATTTTCAGGCCCCCTGACGCTTGCCGCGCAGCTTGGCAAAATAGTCGATGCGTTTGATCAGTTCCCGCTCGAAACCACGTTCGGGCGGGGTGTAATAGACCGGGCGTTTCATGCCGTCGGGGAAGTAGTTCTGCCCCGAAAAGCCGTCTTCGGCGTCGTGGTCATAGGCATAGCCCGCGCCATAGCCGATCTCTTTCATCAGCTTTGTCGGCGCGTTGCGGATAAGCAGCGGCGGCGGCAGGCTGCCGGACTGGCGCGCTGCGTCGCGGGCGGCGGCAAAGGCTGTGTAGGTCGCGTTGGATTTGGGGGCGAGGGCCAGATAGACCACGGCTTGCGCCAGCGCCAGTTCACCTTCGGGCGAGCCGAGACGTTCATAGGTCTGCCAGCCGGCAAGACAGACCTCTTGGGCCTGCGGGTCGGCCAGACCCACATCCTCGATCGCCATCCGGGTCAGGCGGCGGGCCAGAAAGCGCGGGTCCTCGCCGCCGTCCAGCATGCGGGCGAACCAGTACAGGGCGGCGTCGGGGTCGCTGCCACGGACCGATTTGTGCAAGGCCGAAATCAGGTTGTAATGCTCTTCGCCCGACTTGTCGTATTTGGCGGCGCGGCGCATCAGGCGGGTGGTCAGCTGCTCGCGGCCAAGCGGTTTGTCGGCGCGCCAGGCAGTGATCTGCTCGATCAGGTTCAAAAGCGTGCGACCGTCGCCGTCGGCCATTTCGATCAGCACCTCGCGGGCGTCGCCGGTCAGCGGCAGGGCCCGGTTCAGCTCTTTCTCGGCCCGTTGGGCGAGAAGTTCGAGGTCGGTCGGCGTCAGGCGTTCCAGCACAATGACCTGGGCGCGCGACAACAAGGCGGCGTTCAATTCGAAGCTGGGGTTTTCGGTGGTGGCGCCGGCGAGGAGGATGGTGCCATCCTCCATATAGGGCAGAAAACCGTCCTGCTGGGCCTTGTTGAAGCGGTGAATCTCGTCGACGAACAAAAGCGTACCCTGACCGTTCTGGCGGCGGATCTTTGCGGATTCAAAGACTTTGCGCAGGTCGGGAATGCCAGTGAAGATGGCGGAGATCTGGATGAAGGCGAGATCGGTTTCAGCGGCAAGAAGCCTGGCGATGGTGGTCTTGCCGACGCCGGGTGGACCCCACAGGATCAGCGACGACAGCGAATGCGCGGCCAGCATCGAGCCAAGCGGCCCCTCTGGCGACAAGACCCGCGACTGTCCGATGACCTGCGCCAACGTGCGCGGGCGCAGACGGTCGGCCAGCGGGCGCGGCGCGTCGGTGGGGGTGCTGGGCGTATCGAACAGGTCGGACATGCGGCCAAGTTACGCTGGGACATCCGAAATGCAAAGGACCCGCAACCTTGCGGTGCGGGCCCTGTGCGATGGGTCAAGGTTGGATCAGCTTTCGAAGTTGTCTTCGGCGGCGACGCGGGCCTTGTCGCCCGCACCCTTGGCGTTGGGGTCGCGGTCAACGAATTCGATGATCGCCATCGGCGCCATGTCGCCATAGCGGAAGCCCGCCTTCAGCACACGGACATAGCCGCCCTGACGTTCCTTGTAGCGCGGGCCGAGGATTGCGAACAGGCGTTCGACATACTGGTCCTGCTTCAGTTGCGCTGCAGCCTGACGGCGGGCGTGCAGATCGCCGCGCTTGCC
>JANXPK010000115.1 GCA_025357355.1 Rhodobacterales bacterium | reverse complement strand
TGCAGGACGCGCATCTGATTGCAGCCTGTCGGTCCGACCCGGAGAGGATGTGGTGCCAGCATCACAACGGTATCTTTGTCAGCGACGATGGCGGGGTGAACTGGCGCGAAAGCCTGAACGTCAAGCCTTCGAACTTCGGCTTTGCCGTAGCCCCGCATCCTTCTGATCGTGACCGGGCCTGGTTTGCTCCGGCAAGGAAAGACGAGTTCCGGGTGCCGGTCGATGGGCGCTTGGTGGTCACGGAAACCCGCGATGGTGGCGTCACGTTCTCAAGCCTGAGCAAAGGGTTGCCGGAGAAGGACGCGTATGACCTGATCTACCGCCACGCCCTTGTCATCGACAGGACGGGCAACCGACTGGCGATGGGGTCAACGACGGGCGGGCTGTGGGTGTCGGGCGATCAAGGGGCAGAGTGGCGGTTGCTCAGCGCCCATCTGCCACCAATTGCCTGTCTGGCTTTCGCGCCCTGACCGGGCCAACGTCCTCAGCGCAGCGGCACCGGGTCGGGCAAGGTGACCCCATTGGTGGCGGTTGCCGACAGGATGCCTTGCGCGGCGCGGCTGACATCCAGAGGGTCGATGGTCAGTTGCCTTGGGCTGTCGTTGTCTGCCGTGGCGCGCTGCCGATAGATCAACCAAAGCGTGCCGCTACCGTCTGGCACCACCGAGGGGACGCCTGGAGAAAAGACATTCGGGCTTTTGCTGTTGGCAAGTATCGGATTGTTGGGCCCCCGGACAAAGGGCCCTGTCGGATGCCTGGCCACCGCATAACCCACGGCATAGTTGTAAAGATTGCCTGCCCCGCCGGTATAGATGAGAAAGTAATTGCCGTTCTGAAATATGACCGTCGGCCCTTCCACGGTCACCATGCCGGTATCCTCGAACGTGCCGGGCTGCGGTTTGAGAACTTCGACCGGGGGTTGGGCGGCGGGTTTTGATGGGCTGGCCATGCGTTGCACCCAGATGCCGCGGTCGCTTTTCAGATCGTTCTTGTAGTACAGCCACAATGTGCCGTCGGCGTCCTGAAACGGATAAGGGTCAATGCCGTTGTCAGCGATGGTGCCAAGCGTGGTGAACGGGCCGGTCGGGCTTTTTGCCGAGGCAACCTTGACGATCCTGCGCTTCGTGGTGTCAACCTCCGTGTAGTATAGATAGATCTGCCCGTCCTGAGCCGCGTAGAAATGGCCTTGCCACAGAAAGAACCCAGGGGCTTGCTGCAAGATGGCTGTTGGCGCCGACCAGTGCAACAAGTCCTTGGACGACCGTTCGGCATAATAGCCACCGTTGTCGGTATGTCCCTCGGGTTCGATCATGTGGTAGACCCCGTTCAATAGACTGGCGTCAGGATCGCGGATGCCTGTCAAGATCGGGTTTTGATAGGCCTGTGCCGGGGCCGCCGTCATGGCCACAATCATCAATGCCGTCCACCAATGCTGGGTCAGATTTTTGGAAAAGGGTCGCATGGTCACTCCGCCATCAATGCCCGCACTTTGGGTCTTTATGCAGTCTTGCGCCTGTAGCTGCGCGATGACCAGTGGTGGGCATTCACATGTAGGCGACCGCTCAAGCGGGACTGGGACACTCCGGGCTTGACCGCGCCCGCCCGGCTGCCTAGACCGCCCCGGTCAGACATTGGAGGCGGCTATGGGGTTCAAGATGGGGATCGTGGGGATGCCGAATGTCGGCAAGTCCACACTATTCAACGCGCTGACCCGGACCGCTGCAGCGCAGGCCGCGAACTTTCCGTTCTGCACCATTGAGCCCAATGTCGGAGAGGTGGCAGTGCCCGATGCGCGGCTGGAGCGTTTGGCCGCAATTGCGGGCTCCAAGCAGATCATCCCGACACGGATGACCTTTGTCGATATCGCCGGTCTGGTGCGCGGCGCGTCCAAAGGCGAGGGGTTGGGCAACCAGTTCCTTGCCAACATTCGCGAATGCGATGCCATCGCACATGTGCTGCGTTGCTTTGAAGACACCGACATCACCCACGTCGAGGGTCGCATCGACCCGATCGCCGATGCTGAAACCATCGAGACCGAGCTGATGCTGGCCGATATGGAGTCAGTCGAGCGCAGGCTGGCCGGGCTGGCGCGCAAGATCAAGGGGGGCGACAAGGAACTGATGGATCAGGACCGGCTGCTGCGCGCCGCCCTTGCCGCCTTGAACGCGGGCAAGCCGGCGCGCACGGTCAAGGTGGCGGCGGATGACCTGCGGACCTGGCGGCTGTTGCAGCTGCTGACCGCCAAGCCGGT
>JANXPK010000063.1 GCA_025357355.1 Rhodobacterales bacterium | reverse complement strand
GGTATTTGCGGGCCAGGACGCGGTAGGCTTGAGACGTGTCGGCGGGCATGAGGCCTCGGGGCGGGATTCGGAAAGGTCAGACTAGGCACTTCGGCGGGCAAGGTAAACCGGGCTTGGGGTCTCCGGGTCTGGACGGTTTATTTAAGCGCAGTAAATCAAGGGGTTGGGTCTGCAAAATCTACGCTTTGGCGCGGAATGCGGTGGGGGCCTCCGGCGGGAGTATTTGACAAAGGCAAATCGGGGGCGGCTTTGCAATGGGTCGGTTGGTGGGGCGAGGGGTTTGGCAGGGGCAAATCGGTGGGCAAGGGCGCCATTATTCTTGACTGGCAATTCAGTCAAGGTTCAGGGTGCGCGAGATGGGGAAGGCCGATGGACGCCTGATGCGCATTGAAAACTGGCCTTTGACCGGAGCCTCGCCCGGTACCCGGCGGGAATTGACGCTGTACCGCTATGGCAGGTCCGGCGCGGGGCCCAAGGTCTATTTGCAGGCGGGGCTGCATGCCGACGAAATGCCCGGCGTGTTGATCTTGCAGTATCTGATGGACCTGCTGGATGATGCCGAGGCGCGCGGCGCCCTTGTGGGAGAAGTGCTGGTGGTGCCGGTGGCCAACCCGATCGGCCTCGGCCAATGGGCCTATCAGCGGCCGCAGGGGCGGCATGAGGCGGCCAGCCTGCACAATTTCAACCGCGGGTTTCCGGACCTGACCAAGCTTTTGGGCGACGCGCTGGATGGGCAACTGACCGAGGATGCCGAGGTCAACCTGCACCTGGTTCGCCGCGCGTTCCGGGCGGCGCTGGCGCAGCACAGGACCGGCAGCGATGGCGAGGAGCAGAAGATTGCGCTGTTGAGTTGGGCTTGCGATGCGGACTATGTGCTGGACCTGCATTGCGACCATTTCGCAGTGTTGCACCTTTATGCCTCATCCGCGCGGCCCGAGGATACCGAGGTGCTGGCGCGTGCAGTCGGGGCCGAACTGGCGCTGATTGCGGATGTGTCGGGGGGCGAGGCGTTTGACGAGGCGCTCAGCGGGCCGTGGCGGCAATTGCGCGCGCGCTATCCGCACCATCCGATCCCGGCGGGGTGCTTTTCGACGACGCTGGAATATCGCGGCCAATTCGATGTCGACGACGATCTGGCGCGGGAGGATGCGGTCAACCTGATGACCTTTCTGCGGGCGGCGGGGGCGGTGGAGGGGCAGGCGCGACCGGCCTATGCGGCGGCGCGGTTGCTGCCGCTGGCCGGGACGGTCGAGGTGTTTGCGCCGCAGGGGGGCGTGGTAAGCTGGCAGGTGGCGGTCGGGGCCATGGTGGTGGCGGGGCAAGTGCTGGGCCATGTCACGGACCCGGTCAGCCGCAGGCGGCTGGAGTTGCTGGCGCCGGTGGCGGGAGTGTTCTT
>JANXPK010000022.1 GCA_025357355.1 Rhodobacterales bacterium | reverse complement strand
GCCATATCGGCATCGATGGCGAGCTGTTTGCCGGGCATTCCGTCCAACGCAAAACGCGCGCCCACTTCGGCCATGCGGCCAGCGCCCTTGGTGATGACCACGAAGTTGACGATCAAGAGGACGCAGAACACCACGATGCCCAAAAGCAGGTTGCCGCCCATGATGAACTCGGCAAAGCCCTGAATGACATGGCCTGCGGCGGCGGTTCCAGTATGGCCCTGCCCGATGATCAGCTTGGTTGACGAGACGTTAAGCGACAGGCGCAGCATCAGCGAGGCGAGCAGGATGGTCGGAAAGGCCGAAAACTCCAACGGACGCTCGATGAACAGGGTCACGGTCAACATCAGGATCGCAAGCGCGAAGGATACGGCAAGGCCGATGTCCAGCACAAAGGCAGGAACGGGCAGAACCATCATCAGGATGACGCCCATGAGCGACAGCGCCAGCAGGATGGTCGGCCGAAAGATCAATGCGGCGCTCAAACGGAGGCTTTGCATCATGAGGTTCCGCCGATGATCGGACCGCGGGTGGTTTGCAGCGGCACCAATGAGCCAGCGCTGCCCTGACCACCGGCCTGCAAGAGCGGATAAAGGTTGGCGCGTAAAACTGGTTCCGGCGTCGCGACGGGGGCGATAGGGCCCGCCAGCACGGACTTGACCTTTTGCAGATAGGCGTCGGCGCGATCGGTGCTGCGGGAATGGTAAGCCGCGACCGCCTTCGACCAGTCACCGCTTTCCTGATAGAGTTGCACCAGAAAATCGGCGGCGTAGTTCGCGTTTTGGGCGGGGTCGAACATGTCCGAGAGATTGGCAAAGCCGTCGCCGTGCCAATGGATATTCAGCTGAAAGCACCCGACGTCGAACGTGCCGGTTCCATCGCTCAGATGGGCGGTTGCGGCGGCGACAGCCGCATCTTTGGTGGGGAACCAGTCGCCCTTGCCATCGGCATTGATCGTCCACGGCCACGGACCAGGTTGGCGCCCACCACGTCCGGTTTCGACACGCGTTATGGCAAGCAGAATGTCGATGGGCACGCCGCTGCGCCGGGCAGCAACAGCCGCGGCAGCGTCGCATTGCTGAGATGGGTCAGGCGCCGCACGAAGGGGAGCCGTGGTTGCAATCGCCGCCGCGCCCAGCGATAGCGACAGGCGGACAAACTGCAGGAATGGACGGAATTTCATGGGCTTCACCCTTGGGCCCCGGGGATTCTCCACGGTTGATGTCACGCTAGCTTCGATAGGTTACCGAGCCGTAACGATGATCCTATTGGGTAACCGGAACTGGCGATTTGACGGAATTCAAAAGCGAGTTGATCGCATCGACCGTCGTGGCGCTTTTGGCGAGAAGCTCCTTGTCCCTGGCCAGCGGCCCGGGTGGAGGTTGCGTTGGCGCTGCGGCCAATGGCGGTATTGTTGCCGCATTGATCGGGTCGGCGGCGGGTTGATCGAACAGACTTGCCGCCGCGGCCTTCCAGACATCAGGACCGCCGGTGGCAAGGCTTTGCCAATCTTGCGTTCGGCTGACAGCCGCCCAACGCTCTTGCGGCATGTTCAGCGTGGCGTAAAGCGCCGCAACGGCCTTGTCATCGCCAAGCTGGCGCAGAGCTTCAAGCCGCACCGGCACCGCAGTCGGCGAAAGATCGCCGTTAAGCAGTGTCAGAGCCTTTTTGGGGTCATTCTGCGCAAGGGCCACGCGCGCGACCAATAGTTTGGGGGGCGCGTCCACCAGTGCCAGCCAGCGCGCCGATTGGTCAGCCAGACCCAATTTGAGCATCCGGTCGGCGATCAACGTCGCGGATGCCGTGGCGGGCTGCGGCGGCGGCTCGCCATCGGCCAGGGTAGAAAAGTTCAGCAGTGCCGAATCCGGCCCGGAATTGCCAAGAATCTTCCAGAGCAGGGGTGCCGCATCGTGCGCCTGCGCAAGGGCGTTGAACGCCTTTTCGAAATCCCCAGAGGCGGCATAGGCAAGGGTCAGAGCCTTGCGAAACTTGGCGTGATCCGGCGCGTTGCTGCGCTCCTTGGCATATTCTTCCATCGCCTGAACCTGCGCGAAACTAACATCCTGGCCCAGTTCGGCCCGCTGTAGGACCAGGGCGGCAAGGGTGTCGGCGGAAGTTGGCCCGGATTGCTTGGTCAACTTCTCAAGCTTGGCCTCGCTGGCGCCTGGCGAGCCGCTGGCCTTGTCGATGGCGGCCTGCATCAGTTCAATCTCGGGGCCGGGCACCGTTGTCGCGCGCACTACGGAATCGCGCAGTGCCGTGGCCGTCGTAAGGTCGCCCATGGCCAGAAACCGGTCAACCAGCGTCGGGCCGAGGCTGCGGCGCAACTGGCTGGGCAAAGCCGCGAAGCCGCGCAGAATGGCTGATTTCTGCACTTGCCCGACGCTGAGCACTTCGGGATCTGCAAGAATAGCCCAGAGAGCAGCCGCGGTGTCGCAGGCGGCCATGCCCTTGAAGGCGGGCTGACGGTCGGGTTCGCCATCGACGATCCGCGCCATGCTTTGCCAGATGGCCGCGTCGGGCTGATCGGTCGGAAAGGCGCGCATCAAAGCCCGCGCCTCGGCGCCAAAGCCGAGATTGAGGTCGAAGCGGATGGCCTTCTTGACAGAATCAGGGTCCGGACGGTCGAATTCACCCGTCAGCCCGGACATGGCCGGGCCGAACTGTTCGATTGCCGGACGTTTGTCGTCGGCCCAAGCGGCGACATCAAGCTTGTCGTCGGGCACGCATTGCTCACCCTTGGCGGTCAGCGGCGCATCCTGTTCGCCCTTTTGCCGGACCACCAGATCGGGTGTGTCGCCAAGCGTTATGGTGACCGCCGGGTTGCCGCCGCCCTTATCCTTGCCAGCGTCGCCCCGGGGTTTGGCCATGTCGACAATCCCCTGGGAAGCACCGCGACTGAGTTGTTCGATAAGCGATTGCCGCAAGGGTTCCAGACTTGGTTCGGTCGATTGAGGCGTCGTGTCGTCAAGCCCCAATATCGAAGGCACCAATAGCGCCCGTTCGGGTTTCGCGACCCGATCGACTGCGGTCCAGTCATAGATTTGCGTCGAAGTCGGCGGGCTTGGACGCGGTTTGGGCCGGATCGGGGCCGGGCTGACAAGATCGGCGGCGACCCCGCCATCAAGCGGCGCCTCAAAGGACGATCCCTTGGGCGGCGCGCCGTTGCGGATGTCGATGACCACGGTTCCCGGTCGAAACTCAAACGGCATGGCAAAACAGGCGCAGGCAATGCCAAAATGCAGTGAGCCACTGTCCGGGTCCGCCCAGACACCGGCCAATCGGTTCTTGCCAATCTGGTCGAATACTTTTGACAAGTCGTATTGCGCGGCCCCATCCTTCAGGCGAAGTTCATAACCGTCCGGCGTGCGGCCCATCTGCCAGTTCACCGGACTGCCGAACTCAACCACGATCCGGGTGAAATCGGAATGATCGCCGCTGGAAACCCTGACCGGGCTCGCCAGCCCGGCCAAGGGCGCAAGAACAATCATCGCAAGTATCGTCAGCCAACGCATCATGCGGCCGTGTCCTGTTTGAGCCCGCGCAGCACCTCTTCGACGGCGGCAAAGCTGGGGCGGACGTGGTGTGGCGTGTTCTGGCGCCCAACCTCGATACAGATGTTCGGCGGATGGCGGTGCAGGTTAGCGATCAGAACTTCCCGGATCAGTTGAAAGAAATGTCCGTCCTCTTCGACGATGGCCTTCACCCGCGTGGCCATCGGTCCGACAAAACCATAGGCCATGAAAACGCCCATGAACGTCCCGACCAGCGCACCGCCGATCATGGCGCCCAGAATGGCGGGGGGCTGGTCGATGGCGCCCATTGTCTTGATCACACCCAGAACGGCGGCGACAATGCCGATGGCGGGCAGGGCGTCGGCCATGGATTGCAGCGCGTGGCTACCGTGAAGCGCGTGATTGAAAGCCTCTTCCATGCGCTTGTCGAGCACCTCTTCGACCTGGTGCGGGTCGTCGTAGTTCATCGAGGCGGCGCGCAGGGTGTCACAGATAAGCTCGACCACGCTGTGGTCGTGCTGGATCTTGGGATAGCGACCGAAAATCGCCGAATCTGACGGATTTTCAACGTGTTCTTCCAATGCAACCGGATTGGATCGGGCAATCCGGACCAGGTCGAACAGCAACGCCAGCAGGTCGCGATAGTCCTGCGGCTTCCATTTGGCGCCCTTGAAGACCATCCCGATGTCCTTGAGCGCCTGCTTGACGGTGGAAAAGCTGTTGCCGAGTAGAAATGAGCCAATGGCAGCCCCGGCAATGACGATCATTCTTGAGGCGCTGCCCCACGAAATGATCGTCAT
>JANXPK010000001.1 GCA_025357355.1 Rhodobacterales bacterium | reverse complement strand
GTATGGACCCTCGGGCCTTATCACACGAAAGTCCCGGCTTCGTCTGGTTGGGTTGTCACCGGGCTGCCCACCTTTTCGCCATAGGCTTGGCGGATCAGATCGGCCAGACGCACCACCACCATGCCACGTGCCGCGCCTTTGACGTAAAGGTTAACCTTCATGCGGGCTAGTTCCGGCAAGGCGCCGCCATGGGGAATTCGCACCACATGGCGAGGCTCGGCGCCTTCCAGAACCGTGTGCACGGCGAGGTCGGCGCTGACGCTCGCCTCGACCGTTCGGGTATTGTCGCTGTCCACCGCCAGAACCCAGGGAATTCCCGCGGCATCCAGCCGCGCCTGTACCCCCTGGCGGAAAATGCAGCGCTGCTCGTAGGCAAGCGGCAAGGGACGTTGCTTCTAGGCCTGCCCGCCGGGCGCACCGATCCAGACCAGTTGCAACTCGGTCAACATCACCCCGCCCGGCCCCACCTCATCTTCGGTCGTGACAATCACGTCACATTCACCACGGGCAAATTGCTCGCGCAACATCTTGGTGAACGACGACAAGAGCCGCACCTTCACCTTGGCGTAATCCCTGGCGAAGCGATGCAGCACCTGCGGGATCGCAGGATAGACGATGTCATGAGGCACACCCAGCACGACCTCGCCTTCAAACTGCGGCAAAGTCAGCAGACCGTAGACCTCGTCATTCAGCGCCAAAATGCGCCGCGCATAAGACAACATCTGCTCTCCGACCGGCGTCAGGCCCACAGTGCGCGCCGAGCGGTCGAGCAAGTCGGCCCCCAGCATATCCTCAAGCCGCTTGATCTGCATCGACACCGCAGACTGCGTCAGGTTCAAGACCGCAGCCGCCCGAGTGACGCCGCCGACATCGGCAATGGTGACGAATGACCTTAGCGACGTGATGTCGAGGTTCCGCAGCATATCAAATTCCTTCATGGGTCGCGTCAAAACCATTCATTTTTCAAATCTGCCATTTTCCAATAGTCGTATCAATAGATCGAATGGCTTCCCGCTATTGCATCACCAATCTTCATGGAGGGATCAATTTTGCGAATGATTGCCGCCTCATCGGCCCGCACGCCTGGGCCGCGCCAACCCAAGCCGTTGATCGTTTTTCTTCGTCTTGTCACCCTGCGGCGTGAACGTCGGGCGCTTTTGCTTTTGGACGACCACATGCTGCGTGACATTGGTCTGACCCGGGAAAAGGCTATCCGCGAGGCTGTTCGTCCGGTCTGGGATGCCCCCTCAGGGTGGCTGAAGCGACCGTGATCGACATTTCTGCGGAAATCCTTGAAGTCGCGCGCCATTACCACGATATTGATCGCATCTGGCTGCGGGACTTCCCGCGAGCCCGTCAGAAATCGGAGGCTAATGATGGCTGACTATCAAACGATCCGCACCGCCGACGCCACCGCGGGGGTCGCGATCGACGAGGGCCTGCGTGCCCATATGAACAAGGTCTACGGGCTGATGTCCGTGGCGATGCTGATCACGGCGGGCGTTGCTTGGGCAGTCGGAACCAATCCGGCGATGATCCAGGCCATCTATTTCACCCCCCTGCGTTGGGTCGTGATGTTCTTGCCGCTGGTCTTCGTGATCGGGTTCAGCGCGGCTTTGTCGCGCATGTCGGTCGCGGCGGCGCAGCTGTTCTTCTATGTCTATTCGGCTTCGGTCGGCCTGTCGCTGTCCTTCATCTTCGCGGTCTATACCCAGACCTCAATCGCGACGACGTTCCTCGCGACGGCAATCGCCTTTGGCGGCCTGAGCCTTTACGGCTATACCACCAAGCGCGATCTGACGCCGATCGGGTCGTTCCTGATGATGGGTCTGATCGGGCTGATCGTGGTCTCGGTGATCAACATCTTCGTGCATTCGTCTGCCATGGCCTTCGTGATCTCGGTCGCGGGCATCGTGATCTTTGCGGGCCTGACGGCTTGGGACACCCAGGCGATCAAGAATGACTACGTGCAGCATGCCCGTGGCGGCGACAGCGACTGGCTGGGGAAAGCGGCGATCATGGGCGCGTTGCGCCTGTATCTCGATTTCATCAACATGTTCATGTACCTGCTGCAATTCATGGGCAACCGTCGCTGACCGTCTGGCGCTAGGCGGCAGGCATCGCAGCGACAGGGCCGGGGACTTCCCGGCCCTTTTCATTTGGTCATGCGGACTGCGGGAAAGGCCAAGGCAGGCAGGATTGGCACCTCGACCGGCCCCAGCACCCTGAAACCCATGGCGGTGTAGAAGGGGACTGCCGTCCGGGTGGCAAGGCAAACATAGCCCTGCACCCCCTCGGCCTCTGCCGCAGCAAAGACCCCGCGCAGCAGACGTCGCCCGATGCCTTGCCGCACTGCATCGGGATCAGTCGCCACTTGTCTGATTTCAGCGTGTCCAAACCCGGCAAGGCTGTAGCCCCCGGCCCCGAGCACCCGACCCGCGCCATCGTCAACCACGAAATACCGGCCCGACGCCAGCAGACCCGGGCGCGCCCGCGCGATGATCGGCACAAGGGTCACCATGATCGACGGCGGATAGTCCGGTTTCAACAGCCGCGGAAAGCTGCGGGCGAGCAGGGCGTCCACCGCCGCCAGATCATCCGGGCGCGCCAGTCGCAGGGTCAGGTTCTGGATCATCCGGCCAAGATGGGGCGGCAAGGGCGAAAGGGAAAGGGTCCGTCAGACCTGCGCCCCGAACAATTTGCCCACGCCGTAAGTGACAGCCATAGCCACCGCACCCCAGAAAGTCACGCGCACGACGGCGCGCATTGCGGGCGCCCCGCCAGTCTTGGCGCCGACCGCGCCCAGCAGGGACAAGAATGCCAGCGAAGATATGGTGACCCACAAGCTGATCCTGGCTTCAGGCACCAGAATGGCTGCCAGCACCGGCATCGCGGCACCGACCGCAAAGCTGAGCGCCGAGGTCCCGGCCGCCAGCAGCGGTTTGGCTTCGCTATGCTCGGAAAACCCCAACTCGTCGCGCAGATGGGCGGCAAGGGCGTCTTTGGCGTGCAACTCATTGGCAACTTCCAGTGCCAGGGCCGCAGACAGCCCGCGTTCCTGGTAGATCCGGGCCAGTGCATGCAGTTCCTCGACGGGATCAGCCGCAATTTCGGCCCGTTCGCGTTCGGTATCTGCCTTTTCCATGTCGGCCTGTGACGACACCGAGACGTATTCGCCGGCAGCCATCGACAAGGCACCGGCGACGAGCCCTGCGGTCCCCGCCACAAGTACTTCGGCACGGCCATAGGTCGCGGCCACCCCGACAATCAGCGACGCGGTCGACAGGATGCCGTCATTGGCCCCCAGTACCGCCGCCCGCAGCCAGCCGGCCCTGGACACATAGTGCCTTTCGGCGTGATTTTGGTCCATCGCCATCCCCAAATGCAAAACCGCGCCAAAAGGCGCGGCTTGTCCAACCTTGCGTCGGGCAGATCCTACTTGATCTTGCCTTCCTTGTATTCGACATGTTCGCGCTTGACGGGGTCGTACTTCTTGACCGTCATCTTTTCGGTCATGGTGCGGGCGTTCTTCTTGGTGACATAGAAGTGCCCGGTGCCAGCCGTCGAGTTCAGACGGATCTTGATCGTCGCCGGTTTGGCCATGGTCGTCTCTCCTGCAGCGGGGCCGCACCGCAGCCCCGTGAAATCCTTGAAACCCGCCTTTTAGCCATGCGGGCGACAGAGTCAACCGCATTCGGCGCGGAAAGTCGTGGTTTCATGCCCGCTGGAACACGATCACTGTGGAAGGGTATTCCTCGTCGCCGGTGCGGTCCAGAACCTGCACCACTTGGCCCAGATCGCCGCAGCTTTCGCCCAGAATCCGGATCACCGCATCGCGGGTGGCGCCGAAGGGGTCGAGCACGTTGGAAGATTTCGGCATGTGGCCGCGGGTGTGGTCGATCAGGATCCAGCCGCTGGGTTTGAGGCACATGGCCCAGGCGCGGAAGGCCTTGCCGGGGTCATAGGCGTGGTCCCAGGAGTTGGAATAGACGAAATCGGCCTTGGCCTGCCAGTCGGGATTGTCGTCGTGAAAGTCCCATTGGACGGTGTTTTCGAACTGGGTGGCGGTTTCGGAAATGTCGGTTCCAATAATGTCGGCGCCCTTCAGCTTCTTGCGGAACCACGCCTGTTCCTTGCCGCGCCGCACGCCGTGGCAGAGGCCGAAGGTGATCTTGGCACCGCCGGCACGTTGGGTCTGCATCCATTCGGCCAGAAAGAAGATGTGACCCTTCTTGACGAACTGGGCGGCGAGTTTGGCCTTGTTGCCCTGTTCCTGAACTTTCCGGTAGGTCTCGTAGTCGTCGTAAAGGTGCTGGACAAAGCCCTCGCCCTCTTTGACGGTGGTGGTGGTCAGGCCCGAGACTTGTTCGACCGCCCGCTTGAACATGCCCTTCTTGGCGGCCCTTTTGGCGGCCTTGGCGTCCATGGGTTCTGTGGTGCTGTCCTGCTCGTCGGCCATGGGGTTCCCCGTTGGTGTTTGCCTGTTCTGGCAATCTAGATCAGGTTGAAGGCCGATGGAAAGGCCCTGATGGTCCGAACCTCGGACCTAGGTAAATACTGTTATATATCAGTAGTTTATGATTTCTTGTTAACCGAATATTAGGGTTTCCCTCACTGCTGGAGGCATTGCGCGGATGGCCTGTAAGCCGGATTCTGTCCAGGGGTTGCCCCCTTGGATGACCATTCCTCTGCCGCGCTTGTTGCCAAGGCGGTCAAGCTGCCAACCCGGGCCTCGGGGCTGAAGCGTCCCTGCGGCGGTATCCTTTCGGACCGGTCCCGCGTGAGGCCCCTATTCGGCATTGCTCCGGGTGGGGCTTGCCATACCGTCCCGGTTGCCCGGTCCGTGGTGGGCTCTTACCCCACCGTTTCACCATCACCCTGGACCCACCGGAGCGAACCCCGGCACCAAGGCAGTCTCTTCTCTGTGGCGCTTTCCCTGGGGTTGCCCCCGCCGGGCGTTACCCGGCACCCTTGCCTCATGGAGTCCGGACTTTCCTCGAGGTTCCCCCCGTGGTCATCCGGCCATCCGCGCGACGGCGGGCTTACGCTGGCTTCAGGTCTGCGTCAACCGGGAAGCGCCGGGCGAGATCGGCGGCAAACCCGGCGTCCACCTCGTCGACCGGCCCCACCGCCATGGGGCGGAACCGCAGGCGGAATGCGGTCAGCAGATCGAGATGCGGAGCGCTTGGATAGCCAAATTTGCTTAAGTTGG
>JANXPK010000854.1 GCA_025357355.1 Rhodobacterales bacterium | reverse complement strand
CTCGATCACCGACGGCCAGATCTTTCTGGAAACCGAACTGTTCTTCCAAGGCATCCGCCCGGCCGTGAACACCGGCCTGTCGGTGTCGCGGGTTGGTTCCTCGGCACAAACCTCGGCCATGAAATCGGTGGCGGGTAAAGTGAAACTGGAGCTGGCGCAGTACCGCGAAATGGCGGCGTTTGCGCAGTTCGGTTCCGACCTAGATGCCTCGACCCAGCAATTGTTGAACCGGGGCGCGCGTTTGACGGAACTGATGAAGCAGGCGCAGTATTCGCCGCTGACAAATGCCGAGATCGTCTGCCTGATCTATGCGGGCACGGCGGGCTACCTCGACAAGATCACGGTCAAAGATGTGGGCCGGTTCGAGCAGGGGTTCCTCAAGCACCTGCGCGGCCCGGGCAAGGCGCTGTTGGCCGACATCACGGCGAAAGATCGCAAGGTTGCGGGCGATCTGGAAAAGGCGATCCGGGCAGAGTTGGATGCTTTCGCCAAAGACTTCGCCTAAGGGCAGGGGGATAGAAGATGCCCAGCCTCAAGACACTCAAGAACCGGATCGCGTCGGTCAAGAACACGCGCAAGATCACCAAGGCGATGCAGATGGTCGCCGCGGCGAAACTGCGTCGCGCGCAAGATGCCGCCGTCGCCGCACGTCCCTATGCCGAGCGTATGGGGGCGGTGGTGGCAAGCCTGGCGGCTTCGGTGGGCAACCGCGAAGGGGCGCCCAGGCTTTTGGTGGGCAATGGCGCGGACAAGGTGCAACTGGTCGTCGTGATGACCTCTGAACGCGGCCTTTGCGGCGGCTTCAATTCGACCATCGTCCGCATGGCGCGGGCGCGGGTGCAAGTGTTGCAGGCGCAGGGCAAGACGATCAAGATCCTGACCGTCGGCAAGAAGGGCCGCGACCAGATGAAGCGCGACTATGGCCAGTACTTTGTCGGTCATATCGACCTGACCGAGGTCAAACGTGTGGGCTATGTCAACGCCCAGAACATCGCGCGCGACATCCTGGCCCGCTTTACCCAGAACGAATGCGACGTGGTGACGCTGTTCTACAACCGCTTCCAATCGGTGATCGCCCAGATCCCGACCGCTCTGCAAATTATCCCGGCGCAGTTCACCGGGGCCGCGACCGGCACGGTTTATGACTACGAACCCGACGAAGGCGCCATTCTGGCTGACCTTTTGCCCCGTGCCGTGGCCACGCAGGTCTTTACTGCGCTTCTGGAAAACGCCGCCTCTGAACAGGGTGCCCGGATGAGCGCCATGGACAACGCGACACGCAACGCCGGCGACATGATCAACAAGCTGACGATCCAGTACAACCGGAGCCGTCAGGCCGCGATCACCAAAGAGCTTATCGAAATCATTTCGGGCGCGGAAGCGCTCTGACGAACCGGAGAAACGACATGGCAAAAGCACCGAAAGCAGCTGCCGCAGCAGGCAAGATCACCCAGGTGATCGGCGCTGTGGTGGACGTGCAGTTTCAGGGCGACCTTCCCGCGATCCTGAACGCGCTGATCACCGAAAACAACGGCAAGAAGCTGGTTCTGGAAGTGGCGCAGCATCTGGGCGAAAACACGGTCCGCACCATCGCCATGGACGCGACCGAAGGTCTGGTCAGGGGCGCTCCAGTGACCGATACCGGATCGCCGATCCAGGTGCCGGTGGGCGACGCGACACTGGGCCGCATTCTGAACGTGATCGGCGAGCCGGTGGACGAAAAGGGCCCGGTCAATGCGACCGAGTACCGCTCGATCCACCAGAAGGCGCCGTCCTTCGCCGAACAGGCAACCGAGTCACTGGTTCTGGTGACAGGCATCAAGGTGATCGACCTTCTGGCCCCCTATGCCAAGGGCGGCAAGATCGGCCTCTTTGGCGGTGCGGGCGTGGGCAAGACGGTTCTGATCATGGAACTGATCAACAACATCGCCAAGGTGCACTCCGGCTATTCGGTTTTCGCCGGTGTCGGCGAGCGGACCCGCGAGGGCAACGACCTTTACCACGAAATGATCGAATCCGGGGTTATCAACCTCGAGGACATGACGAAATCCAAAGTGGCCCTTGTCTATGGTCAGATGAACGAGCCGCCGGGTGCGCGCGCGCGCGTTGCCTTGTCGGGTTTGACCCTGGCAGAGCAGTTCCGCGACCAGTCGGGAACGGATGTGCTGTTCTTCGTAGACAATATCTTCCGCTTTACGCAAGCCGGTTCCGAAGTGTCGGCCCTTTTGGGTCGTATCCCTTCCGCCGTGGGCTATCAGCCGACTTTGGCCACCGACATGGGTGCGCTGCAAGAGCGGATCACCTCGACCAAGGCAGGCTCGATCACCTCGGTTCAGGCCATCTATGTGCCAGCTGACGACCTCACCGACCCGGCCCCCGCGACCTCGTTTGCCCACCTGGACGCAACGACCGTGTTGAGCCGTGCAATCTCCGAACTCGGCATCTATCCGGCCGTGGACCCGTTGGACAGCACGTCGCGTCTGATGGACCCGGCGGTGGTTGGGATCGAGCATTACGAAGTGGCGCGATCCGTTCAGGTCACCCTTCAACGCTACAAATCGCTGCAGGATATCATCGCCATCCTCGGCATGGACGAGTTGAGCGAAGACGACAAACTGACGGTGTCGCGCGCCCGCAAGATTCAGCGTTTTCTAAGCCAGCCTTTCGACGTGGCCAAGGTTTTCACCGGATCGGACGGGGTGCAAGTGCCGCTGGATGTTACCATTGCCTCGTTCAAGGCGGTCGTCGCAGGCGAATACGACCATCTGCCGGAAGCGGCGTTCTACATGGTGGGCGGCATCGAGGACGTGAAGGCCAAGGCGCAGCGTCTGGCTGCGGCGGCGGCCTGACATGGCGGGGACCCTGCAATTCGATCTGGTCAGCCCTGAGCGTCGGCTGGCCTCGCTGGCTGCGACCGAGGTCCAGATCCCCGGCGCCGAAGGCGACATGGGCGTGATGGAGGGTCATGCCCCGGTCATCACCACCCTGCGCCCCGGCATCTTGCGGGCGACGTCGGCTGAGGGTGTCAAGTCCTATGTCGTCTCGGGTGGTTTTGCGGAGATCACCGGAGCCAACATCTCGGTTCTCGCCGAACAGGCGGTGCCGCTGGAGGAAATGACTCCGGCAATCATGGATCAGATGGTGGCCGATGCAACGCTGGCTGCTGCCGTCAACCCCGACCGCGATGCGACCGACAAGGTCGTGGCCGATCTTCTGGCGATGCGGGCCGCTGCGGGCCAATAGTAAAGGCAGACATCCGAAGTTCATGAAAAGGCCCCGTTTCGGCGGGGCCTTTCCAATCAGCGGCCTTTTCTTGCCTGATTTCTCAGATAAGTTGCGACCACAGGCGTGGGGCATGATGAAGCGTTTAAGTTCAGGAAATATCGGCATTCAGCACGGATCGCGTATCCTGTTCTCGGACTTCGCAGATGGCGGTGTCATGTGGACTGGGCAGGGCGATCGCGAAAGCCGCCACCTGATCAGCTTCAAGGAAGCCTTTGTCGATGCGCCAGTGGTGACCGTATCGATCTCGATGTGGGATATCGACTTCAAGCACACCTCCCGTGCCGACATCAGTGCCGAGAAGATCACGCCTGCAGGATTTCACCTCGTGTTCCGCACCTGGGGCGACACCAGGGTTGCCCGGGTCCGTGCGGATTGGGTCGCCTTGGGTGCTGTGCGCGACGATGACGATTGGGAGATCGAATAAGCGGTGCGCGATGAATGCACACCCTACGCGGCCGGGGTGTAGGGTGCGCATTCATAGCGCACCAGGATCAGGGCCGCTGATACATACCCTCATATATGGGCACCAGGGTCTCGGTCTCGAACAAGGATGACACCGAGGTGCCGTTCCAGATGTTCAGGATCGCTTGGGCAAAGATCGGGGCGGTGGGGACGATGCGGATGTTGCGGGCGGCACGGACCTGATCGGTCGGCTCGATGCTGTCGGTAATGACCAGTGATTTCATCGCCGAGTTCTCGACACGCTCGACCGCACCATTCGACAGCACGCCGTGGGTGATATAGGCGTGCACCTCGGTCGCGCCGTTTTCGACCAGAAGTGCCGCGGCCTTGCACAGGGTGCCTGCGGTGTCAGCGATGTCGTCGATGATGATGCACTTCTTGCCGGCGACAGAGCCGATGATCGTCATCTCGGTCACTTCGCCCGCCCTTTCGCGGCGCTTGTCGACGATGGCGAGCGGCGCGTTGATCCGCTTGGCAAGTTCGCGCGCCCGCGCCACGCCGCCGACATCGGGCGAGATCACCATGATGTCGCCCATCTGCCCCTTGAAATGGTGTTCGATGTCGAGCGCGAAAACCGGGCTGGCGTAGAGGTTATCCACGGGGATGTCGAAAAAGCCCTGAATTTGTGCGGCGTGCAGGTCGAGCGTCAAAACGCGGTCAATCCCGGCCTCGGTGATCAGATTGGCGACCAGTTTGGCGCTGATGGGCGTGCGGGCCTTAGCGCGGCGGTCCTGACGGGCATAGCCGAAATAGGGAATGACTGCGGTAATCCGCGTGGCCGAGCTGCGACGCAGCGCGTCGGAAATGATCAAGAGTTCCATGAGGTTGTCGTTGGCCGGGTTAGATGTTGGCTGGATGATGTACATATCCTCACCGCGCACGTTTTCGTAGACCTCGACGAAGATCTCTTGATCATTGAACCGCTCCACCCGGGCTTCCACCAAGTTGACCGACATGCCGCGATGCATCGACATCCGGCGGGCGATGGCCTTGGCAAGCGAGAGGTTGGCATTGCCGGAGATGAGTTTCGGCTCGGTAATGGCGGCCATTTGGGGTCCTTCCAACGGATCGCAGCGATGGGCGTGACGGATTCGTGACGTTGACACCGCTTATCACCCGGATAGGGTCGGCGCAAACGGCGGTCAGCAAGGGGTTGGGAACATGGTGCAGATTGATTACTTCTTCACCACGATATCGCCGTTCACTTATCTGGCTGGCAATCGGCTGGAGGAGATCGCGTCGCGTCACGCAGCGACCATTCGCTACGTGCCGATCAACGCCCCTGTGCTGTTCCCGCGAACCGGCGGTCAGGTGCTGGCCGAGCGGCACGAGAGCCGCAAGACTTACCGGTTGCAAGAGCTACGCCGTTGGTCAAGGCGGCTGGACATGAAGCTGGATCTGCAGCCCGCCTTCTTTCCGGCTAACCCCGCACCGTCGTGTTATGCCGTGATCACAGCGGCGCAAGTGGGTGGCGGCGACCTTGCCGGGCTGGCGCAGGCTTTTCCGCGTGCGGTCTGGGCCGAGGGGCGCAACATCGCGGATGACGAGGTCGTGCAAGAGATTGTCGCCGGATATGGCTTTGATCCCAAGGCGATAAACCGGGGCATGTTTGCTGCCGCCGAAACTTATGCCAGCAATCTGGAGGAGGCGATCACGCGTGGGGTGTTCGGCGTGCCATTCTATCTGGTCGGCGACGAGCGGTTCTGGGGGCAGGACAGGCTGGAGGATCTGGATCTGTACCTTGCGGGCAAGCTTTAGGGATTGGGCGCAGTGCGCTGATCGCCATGCAGTACGTCCGAAAGCTCAAACGCGAGCAGGCTATCCTGACGCAGCGCCGAAAGGAGGTCGTCAACTTCTTGCGCGGTCGTGCACCAGGAGGCAACGAGGCGGGCCGCCTCGCGGCCAGCGGGGGCGGGAAAGCGGTAGTAGATGGCCGCTTTCGCTTCTGCTCTGGCATGTGTGCCTGCGGGCCATTGGAGGAAGAGGATATTGGCATCAGCGGGATGAAGGAAGGTAATGCCGGGAATGCTGGCCAGACCATCGGCGACGCGACGACCCATCGCATTGGATTGGCCGGCCAACCTAAGCCAAAGGTTGCCAGTCAGATAGGCCTCCATTTGGGCCGAGAGAAAGCGATGTTTCGAAAAGAGATGGCCGCCGCGTTTGCGCCGCAGCTCGAATTCCCAGGCTTTGGCCGGATCGAAGATCACCACGGCCTCAACCCCCATGCAGCCGTTCTTGGTTCCACCAAGAGAGACGATGTCAATCCCGGCCTTCCACGTCATTTCGGCAGGCGTGGCACCAGTGGCGACCAGGGCGTTGGCAAGGCGGGCACCGTCAAGGTGGCAGGGCAGGTCTTTTGCCATTGCGAGAGATGTCAGGGTGGCGATTTCAGCCGGGGTGTAAACGGTGCCTGCTTCGGTGACATTGGTGAGCGACAGCATGCCGCGCTGTACGCCGTGAACGCCGCTTTCACCAACCTTGCCAAGGGCTTGGATCAAGTTCTCGGGCGTCATCTTGCCATGTGGGCCGGGAACGAGGACCAGTTTGGCCCCGGAATAGAATTCAGGCCCACCGCATTCATCAAGGGCGGCGTGGGCGTCTTCATGGCAGAAGACTGCAGTCCAGGGCTGGGCGTAAAGGGCAATGGACAGGGCATTGGCGGCGCTCCCGGTGGCGACAAGGTAGACTGCGGCGTCGGGCGCCTCGAAGGTCTGGCGGATCAAAGTACGGACGCGGTCCATGATGGCGTCGGCGCCGTAGCTGCGGGTGTAGCCTTCATTGGCTCGCAGGATGGCGGCCATGATTTCAGGGGCGACACCAGAGCCGTTGTCTGAGGCAAAGAACATCAGGGCTTCTCCTCGATCACATAGTGGTCCCACTCTTCCTCGGGCACCGCGAATTCCGGGATCGTCCAGCCGCGGACAGAGTTGCCTGAGGTATGCGTGCTTTCTGGGTCGCCCGTCAGCAATGGGTGCCAGTCTGGTAGCTTATCCCCTTGATATAAAAGGCGATAGGCGCAGGTGCGCGGCATCCAGTAGACGACTTTGGGCAGGGTCTTGGGCGAAAGGCGCACGCATTCGGGGACGAATTTGTGGCGGTTTTCATAGTTGCCGCAGCGGCAGGTCGTGCCGTCCAAGAGCTTGCAGGCGATCGAGGTGAACTCAACCTCGCCGGTGTCTTCGTATTCAAGCTTGTTCAGGCAGCACTTGCCACAGCCATCACACAACGCCTCCCATTCGGGGGCGGTCATCTTGGTCAGGGGCACGGTTTCCCAGAAGCGGTCGCGCAGGGTCATGGCGGCAAACTGGCTGAAAGCGGCAGGAAAGGGAAGTCAGGAGGTAAGGATTTCGCGCGCCTTCTGGCAATCGGCCTGCATCTGGTCCAGCAACGCTTGCAGGTTATCGAACTTCAGTTCGGGACGCAGGTAGTCGACCAAGGCGACTGAAAGGTGGTGGCCGTAAAGATCACCATCGAAATCAAAGAGATGGCTTTCAAGGTTCGGCTGATTGACCCCGAACATCGGGCGCACGCCAAGGCTGGCGGCGCCGATGTAGTGACCGGCTTGCGGGCCGGAGAGTACGTCAACACGCACTGCATAGACGCCGAACTTGGGCAGATGCAGGCCCGTCACGTCCATGTTTGCGGTGGGAAAGCCCAATTGGCGGCCACGTTTTTCGCCGTGGATCACCTCGCCTTCGATGCGGTGCCAGTGGCCAAGCATGGTGGCGGCATAGCGCGGATAGCCCTGGCTGAGAGCATCGCGAATGGCTGTGGACGAGATATCCTGATCGCCGACTTGGACCAGCGTGGCGATGGTGGTGCGAAATTCATATTGCAAACCAAGGGCTTGAAGGTCGGATGCCGTTCCGGCGCGGCCTTTGCCGAAGCGAAAGTCAGAGCCTACCACGACATGCGAAATGCCGAGACCTGCGGCCAGAACGTCACGGGCAAACGCCTCTGGCGTCAGGCCGGAGAGGGCTTTACTGAACGGCAGTTCGTAAATGTGTTCGACGCCAAGCTTGGCAAGCCGGTTGGCGCGGGCTTCGGCGTTCATCAGGCGGAAAGCGGGGGCGGCGGGAGCGAAGAACTGGCGGGGGTGCGGCTCGAAGGTGACGATGCCAAGCGGGGCGTCGGTTCTGGCAAGGTTGATGACGGCTTGGTGGCCCAGATGCACGCCGTCGAAATTGCCCATCGCGACGGAAGCCCCGCGGGCCTTACCGGTAACATGTTGAATGTCCTTGTGAATTTCCATGGCTCTTTTCGGACTGTTTGCAAGGGATCAGCGAAGCTTGCCGATCGCGAAGGTGGCGGAGAGGGAGCGGGATTGCAGGAAGGCGTCGAGCAAGTCCTTGTTCGGGTTATCAGAATCGGGGCCGAATTCGATGGCGGAGATGCCGCCGGTGACAAAAAGCGTGTCGATGTCTTCGGACATCGCCCCTTGGATATCAGTGCCGATCCCGTCGCCGGCCGCCAGAATTGTCATGTCTTTTCCGCCGGTTAGCGCGGCAAGGCGGCGGCGGGCGAGGTCGTAGATGGGGGGGTGGGGCTTGCCGAAATAGAGGGTTTTGCCGCCGAGTTTCTTGTAGGCTTCGGCAAGTGCGCCGGCGCAGTAAAGGCGCTTGTCGCCGTAGTCGACGATGATGTCCGGGTTGGCGCAGAGCATAGTCAAGTCATTGATCTTGCATTGTAAAAGGACGCCTCGGTAGTCGTCCGGCGTCTCGGTCAGGTCGTTGGAGAGGCCGGTGCAGATGATGCCTTCGGCCTG
>JANXPK010000769.1 GCA_025357355.1 Rhodobacterales bacterium | reverse complement strand
GGGGGGACGCCCCGGGAATAGCAACTGAGGGAACCAGAATACGGGACGCAGCGACCGGATTGGTCATGGGCTGTGTTGGCTTGGGTGCGTTTGCCAAGGTTTGTTGGACTGCCAAGGCCGGGTGTGATGGCGGCGACACGGTCAACCGGGCGGGCATGGCGCGTGGGTCACCGGGAGCAGCGTTCTGGCCGGTGGACAAAGTGGGATGGGGCCCGTGTTCAGGAACCAGTCGGATTGGCAGGATGTTGCGGATCGCCGGAGGCGGTGGCGATTCGTGTGGGACGGGAAGCGGGATGAGGCGGCCTCCAATCGGGTCGGCAAGTCGGGCCTGCGGCGACGGAGCGTTTTCAAATGTGGGCTGGCTTGGCGCGGCGGGGGGAGTGGGCGGCAAATTCGGCGTAGTGGTAGATGGCGGGATCGGCGCTTGCGGGCTGGAGGAATGCGCGGCTGCAAGAGCAGCGCTTTCAGAGATTGAGCGGATCGGTTGCGCGTTTGTCGACCTTGGTGCCTCGCGCACGTCGTGGCGTGTCGACGCGGGGTCTAGCCCAATCACGCTCGGGGGTGCGACGGGATCGCGAAGGCTGGCAGCGAGCCTGGGCGCGGGCAAGGCAGGCGATTGGGCGCTGGCGTGGGCGGTGGCGATGTGCTGGTTCCGATTGATGTCGGCTGGAAGCGCCTGATCGGTCGGCCTGGCCAAGATTGGCGCAGCAGTGTTGGTCAGTCGGGTCGGGATCGGCGACGCGGGGACGGCCCGTATCGCGGTCTGGAGACGCGGTTCGACTGAAGACGATTCGGTTGGCATGACTTGGATTTCGCTGGGGGCCAGCGGCTCAACTGGCGAAATCATTGGGATCGCACCGGCTAGACCGGGCTGCATTGCAGGTCCCGGGACGGGTGGCTGGGCGATCAAAGGTACTGAAGGCGTGACCTGTGGCGGCAGTGACGGGTCCTGCGGGCGGTGAAACCGAGCGTGATCGTCGGCCTTGCCATCTTTTGGTGGTGCTGGCGTGGGGTCGGTGGCTTTTGAAGAGGCGGGGGCAGGTTCGATTGGGGCCAAATCCGGGGGAGATGGCATCACATCAAGCGCAGCCGCCTGGAGCCTGACCTTGGTGTCGTGATGCGATACAGGCATGGGATTTTCGACTGTGTCGTCGCCCGGGGCAGGGGGCGCGACAATCACGGCACCTTGGCCTTCACTTGGTGGCGCAACAGCTGCCGCTTCTGCGAACGCGATGTTCACTGCGGCGGCAGGGACTGGCGCAATCGCCGAAATCTCGACTGTCGGGGGCGCCTTCGCCAGGGCGGGACCCAGAACGGCCGCGAATGCCACACCTTCGGTTGCATGGTCCTGCGCGGCGCCTGCGGTCGCAGCGGGTGACTTTGCAATCCGGGGTGTCGTGTTTTTGGGCGCCAGGGCGATCATGTTTTCCGACTTCTGCCGTACGGGTCGGATCATTCGGGCAACTCGTTACCACTTGTTTACCGGCGGCGTGCATTGTCGGGAAAATCCGTTGCAAATGGAGAATCCTGTGCAACTCTCTGCCGTCGCACCTTTGACCAATGCTGCCGCCTCCAGTCCGGACGGGAAACGTCGCGCCGAACTTTTGCAAAAGGCCAAGGATCTGGAGGCGTCGTTTCTGTCCGAAATGCTGTCTTATGCCGGTGACAAGGCGTCGGATGGCCCGTTTTCCGGCGGGGTCGGCGAACAGCAATATTCATCATTCCTGCAAGAGGCGCAGGCCAAGGCAATCGTCGCCCATGGCGGGATCGGCCTGGCCGAAAAACTGTTTCAATCCCTGGTGAAAGATGATCATGCGCCCAAATGACCCGAAGGCCGAGCCAGCCGCCGCCCAGTTGCTGGACCATGTCTATGCGGCGCTGCGACGAGCTGACTATGGGGCCTTGGCGGGATTGACGGAAAGGCTCGAACGCGAGCTGGAGGCGCCGAGCGAGAAATATACCGAAGCAAGGCTGGCCATCATCCGGCGCAAGGCAGAGCGTAACGCCGCATGCCTGCTGGCGGCGCAACGGGGCATTCGCGCAGCGCGGCGCCGACTGGCAGACATCCGCTCCACCGCCACGGGGTTGGTGACCTATGACCGCAGCGGGCACCGCGCGGCGGTCAGCGAAAGCCGGACCCTGACGCAGCGGTTGTAGGAAATTCATTCAAATTCAGCATATTGTCTGGTTGACTGTTAGGACTCTTTTATAGCTTCGGCGCTGAAATGGCCCTTGCATCCCAGGTGGGGTGGCGCGTCCCGGG
>JANXPK010000251.1 GCA_025357355.1 Rhodobacterales bacterium | reverse complement strand
GCGGTCTTTTCGATCTTCCGCCGCACCGCTGAGTTTCCGCTGTACCGGGTCGAAAAACGCCCCAAACTGCGCCTGCGGCAGGGGATGTATTCCGTGGTAGCCGTCGACGGCCAGATCCTGCGCCGCGGTCACGATCTGGCGCGCGTGCTGCAAGTGCTGGAAATCAAGACGATCCGTCAGGTCGATTAGGGCCGCTCATCAAGCCTGACCGCTTTCTTCGCTGCGCCCGCTCAGCGCGGAAACCCGTCAGGGTTGACAAGCCGCCCCTCAAATCGCCGCCGCGCAGTCACCGGCCCCTCGGTCGCCGCGATGCGGGCCACCGCAGCCTCCAGCCCCTCATAGGCCACCGACATCGTGAACCCATTGGCATGCAGGATGCGACCGTCCCCAACGACCAGCGCGGCATGCCCCTTCCAGCACAAAACGTCGCCCCGCTGCAGCTCGCCCAAAACATCAACGCCCGCCACCGCAATCAGGTCGCTATCCCCGGGCACCACAAGCCCGCAAGCGCCATAGGCTCCCTGCACCAGCCCCGAACAATCAATCCCCGCCCGGCTGTTGCCGCCCCACAGATAAGGCGTGCCCAGAAACCCCTCCGCCACGCCAACAGGATCGCTCAGCCAATTGCCCAAGGCGCGCAGATGCGAATGCGGCACGAACCCGGCCGAGGTTTCGGCCCATTTGTCCACCCGCCCCAGCACCGCCACGCGTGCTCCCATCGGCAATGCGCCGATCTCGTGCGACGCTGATCGCGGCTCGGGGTAAAGATGCGTACCGGTCGAGGCGACCCAATGCGTCGGCTTTACACCGCCATGCAGCGCCGCCTCCGGCAGCCAACCGCAGTAGCCGTCTTTCTCGGCAAAGCCGAACGCATGGCCCTGATCGCGGTCCACCGCCACAAAGCCCTCGCCCAGCACCAACTGCCGCACCCTTGCGCCATCCGGGCCGCGCAGCAAATCGACCAGCGGCACCGCCACCATGAGCGCCTCGCCCTCCGTCCAGACCGCTGCCGCCACCCGCCCGCGCAACGACACATGCGCCACCCTCGCCGTCGCCGGGGTCAACCGCCAATCCATCACAGCCCCAACATTGTGGGCAGCGCCGACAAGACCGCCCGCGCCCCTTGCCCCACCGCCCCCTTGGGCCGCGCGGGCAGGTCGCTCGGTGTATGGCCATAGATGTCGAAATGCAGATATTTCGGCCCCTCGACAAACCGCCGCAGGAACAGCGCCGCCGTGACCGATCCGGCAAAGCCCCAGCCCGGCGCGTTGTCCAGATCGGCAATCCCCGGCTCGATGATCACCTCATAGGGGTCATGGAACGGCAGCCGCCACACCGGGTCAAACCCCGCCACCGCCCCTGCCTCCAGCGCCGCCACGATCCCGGCATCGTCGGTGTAGTAGGGCGCCAGATCCGGCCCCACCGCCACTCGCGCCGCCCCGGTCAGCGTTGCCATCGACACCACCAGATTAGGGCTTCCTTCACAGGCATAGGCCAGGGCATCGCCCAGCACCAACCGCCCCTCGGCATCGGTGTCGTTGACCTCGACCGTCAAACCCTTGCGTGACCGCAGAATATCCCGTGGCCGCATCGCATTGCCGCTGATCGCGTTTTCCACCGCTGGCACCAGCACCCGCAGCCGCACCTTAATCCCCAAGGCCATGATCATATGCGCCAGCCCCAGGACCGTCGCCGCCCCGCCCATATCCTTTTTCATCAACTGCATGCCCGAAGCCGGTTTGATATCCAGCCCCCCGGTGTCAAAGCACACGCCCTTGCCCACCAGCGTCAGCTGCGGCCCCGCCTCACCCCAGCGCATGTCCAGCAGCCGCGGCGCCCGCACCGAGGCGCGTCCCACCGCCGCAATCATCGGAAAACCCTGCTCCAGCGCCTCGCCGATGATGACCTCGCTCTTGGCCGCAAACCGCGCCGCCAACCCGACAAACGCCGCCTCCAGCTCCGCCGGTCCCATGTCCGACGCGGGGGTGTTGATCAGATCCCGCGTCAGAAACTCACCCTCGGCCATAGCCCGCAGCCGCGCCGCATCCACCCCCTCAGGCACCAGCAGCGCAGGCTCAGCAACCTTGCCGCCACGATAGCGGTCAAACCGGTACTGCGCCAACAGCGACCCCAGCGCCGCCTCGTCTCGCTCACCCTGCGTCAGATCGCCCACCAGTCGCCACGCCCCACCCGGCAACCCTGCCAGGGCCTTGACGATCCCGAACCTCAACCGCCCCCGCGCCTCGGCCGTGCCAAACCCCGCCACCGCCCCCGTCACCGCCCCGTCCGGCCCCATCAACAGCCGCACCTCGCCCAACGCCGCCTCAAACCCCGAGCCTTTCAGCCAGGCCCGCACCGGCAGCGCCTGCGCCTCCAGCCACGAGGCCAGACCCTCCGCCCTGACCACTGTCAGCTCGCGCGCGGTCATCGAAGCGTCGGCAAAACGGGGGTTTGGCATCGGGCATCCTTTCGGTTTGCCCAAAGCCTAATGCAGGATTTTCACAGTTGGAATCGCAATCGCACCCGACCGCAGGTTTCGCCCCGCAACGCGTGGGTCCGGCCTGCCCCCTCAGATCTGAGTCTTGCCCAGCAATTCCCGGTCCGTCGCCAGCGACCGCTCTGCCACGCGCAGCAACCTTGCCCAGACGGCCGCAAACGCCGTCACATCCCCGCGCCCCAGACAGATCCGCACATCCCCTGCAATCAGCCCCAGACTGACCATCCCCAGGTTCTCGCTCATCCGCTGCAACCGCCGCAATTGCCTGTCCACATCGCTCAACTCATGCGACCGGATCTGGCTCGCCAGCCCCGCCATCGTCAGCGCCAGCTCCGTCAACGCCCGCGTCACCACCTGCTCAGCCGAGGCTGCACCCAGATTGCGATAGATCGTCGCGATCGGTTCGGCATCCTGCCGCACCCGTTCCACCAGGCGCAGCGCCACCACAATACCACCAGACATCACCCAACCTCCCTTGCACACCCAACCCCAAATCTGCGCTGCCATGCTGAAGATTTCGTTGCCCTTGCCCCGCGAAACCCGTCCAATTTGCCGCGATTGCAGCCTAGTCAAAGTCGCGCTAAGACGGCGGGCATGGACAAAGCCCGCCCTCTGCCCTCCTACCTCGTGCAGCGTTTCCACGGCTGGCACGCCACCGCCTATCAAGAGAACAAGGCCTGGTATCGCCGCCTCGCCGCCTCGGGCCAGCATCCCCGCGCCATGGTGATCTCGTGCTGCGACAGCCGCGTCCACGTCACCTCGATCTTCGGCGCCGATGAAGGCGAGTTCTTCATTCACCGCAACGTCGCCAACCTGGTGCCGCCCTACAATCCGGATGGCGAGCGTCACGGCACCTCTGCCGCCGTCGAGTATGCCGTCACCTCGCTCGGCGTCGCCCATATCGTCGTGCTCGGCCATTCCAACTGCGGCGGCGTCAAGGGCTGCCACGACATGTGCTCCGGCCTCGCCCCCGAACTGGAACAGAAGTCAAGCTTTGTCGGCCGCTGGATGGACATCCTGCGCCCGGGCTACGACCGGATCTCTCATCTCCCCGCCGCCGAGCGCATCCTCGCCCTTGAGAAAGAGGCCGTGCTCGTCAGCCTCGAAAACCTGATCACCTTCCCCTTCGTCGCTGCCGCCGTCGCCGACGACCACCTGACCCTGCACGGCCTGTGGAACAACACCGGCGAAGGCACCCTCGAACACTACGACCCGGCTAGGGGGTTCGTGCCCGTGTAGGACATTGTTCGCCCCGCCTCGATTCCACGCACCCAGCCCCTCACGCCGATCCGGCTTGATCTTGTTGACAACGGGTCGAGAATGCAGGGGTGTACCGCTCCGGCACCTATCTCGACACCGCGAATGACGGGCATCAGCATCGGACCGCCTGGGCGGGCGTTGGGGATGGGGTGCTGTTTTATGATGCGGGGGTGACGGGAAGATCACGCAGAAGCGGGAATATGTCTTCACCGAAGGGGACCCGACGGCGAAGGATGACATGGCGGCGCTGCGACCGCGGTTTGACACAAACAACGATGGCAAGCTGACCTCGGCAGACACGGATTTCAGCAAGTTCAAGGTGATGGTGACCCAAGGCGATGGCTCACAGCTTGCGCAGACGCTGACGCAGCTTGGCATCACCGAGATCAGCCTGCGCACCGACGCGACACAGATCAACTTCGACGACGGCTCGCAGATCACCGGACAGACCACGTTCACGCAGGTGATCCGCGGGATTACTACCCGTGAGGTGGACGACGCTGTTCGACTCGCCAATCCCTCCGTGGCTAAGGACCCGGTTGGCTCAGTCTTGTCACGCTTGAAGTCGGACGGGGCGCTCAGGTTTGACGGTGGGCGTTACTATGAGAAGCTGAAGATGCCTGATGTGTCGCAAATGCGAACGGTGTATTGAAATGAAGAACGCCGGGAGTGCTACCTCCCGGCGTCATCGTACTGTGGGGTTCCGTAGCTCATTGGATAGAGCGTCAGTCTGGTAAACTTAAAGTAGCGGGTTCGAGTCCCGCCGGAATCGCCACAGAAAATGCCGATACCTTTGCAGGGTGTGTTCGATCATTTCCACAAAAACGATAACATGTGGATCAAAGAAAAGCCCG
>JANXPK010000692.1 GCA_025357355.1 Rhodobacterales bacterium | reverse complement strand
TAGAACCGCATCAGCAGATTGACGAGCGTCGTCTTGCCCGCGCCGGTCGGACCGACGATGGCGATGGTCTGGCCCGGCTGGGCCGTCAGACTGACATCAGCAAACAGGGGCTCGGTCACTTTGTAGGAAAAGCTGACGTGGTCGAACACAACATGGCCGCTTGGGTGGAGGGTCCGGGGCGCGTCGGCGCGGTCGGGGGAAAGCTCGGGCAGGTCCAGCATCTGGAACACCCGCTCGGATGAGGCGAGGCCGGATTGGACGATGGTGGCCATTGAGGCCACCTGCTGCATCGGGTGGTTGATCTGGCGGACGTACTGGATGAAGGCCTGCAATTCCCCCACTGTCAGGGTGCCCGCCAAGATACGGAACGCACCGCCGACCACGACAGCGATCAATCCGAGGTTGCCCAGCGCCATTGCCAGGGGCTGGATCATCCCGCCCAGCATCTGGGCGCGAAAGGCGCTGTCGCGCAGGGCAGCATTGACTTGCGCAAAGCGCTCGATCGTTTGGCCACGGTGGCCATAGACTTTCACCAGGACATGGCCGGTGAAGCTTTCCTCGACTTCCCCGTTCAGCCTGCCGGTCAGGCGCCACTGTGCGGCAAAGTGCGGACCGGCACGGGTGGCAATGACACGCGTCACCAGCACGGTCAGGACCAGCATCGCCAGGGCAATCGCGCCCAGGGCCGGAGAGATTGCGAGCATCACCAGCATGACCGCGACAAGGTTCAAGAGCGACATCAACAGCTGGCTCAGCAATTGCTGCAGGCTTTGGGTGATGTTGTCGATGTCGCTGGTCACCCGGCTGAGCACCTCGCCAAAGGGCTGGCCGTCGAACCAGGCGAGCGGCAGAAGCGCCAGTTTCTGTTCGGCCAGATCGCGCAGGCGGCGGCTGAGGTCCTGCACCAGATCGTTGACCAGCCAAGCTTGACGCCAGTTGAACAGGGCCGCCGCCAGAAACATCGCCGCGACCAGCCCCAGCTGCCGGGCCAGCGTATTCACCTGCAAGGCGTGATCAGCCGCGAGGTCGGCGATCACCATGTCGGTCGCGCGCCCTAGCTGCCAAGGCCCCAGCGACGACATTGCAACGCTGGCGACAGTCATGCTGACCGCCGCCACGACACGCCAGCGCGCTTGCAGCAGGAAACGTCCCATGCGGCGCAGGGCTGCGCCGCTGTCGCGGGCCATGGCCCCGCCCGCGAGTTGTGCGGCCATCATGCCCGCAGAACCGGGGCCACGCGGCATTTGGGCGGAGACCGGTTCCCTGCTCATGCCGCTTGCTCGTTTCCGGTTTGTGATGCGACAATCTCGGCATAGGCGGGCGAGCCGCGCAAAAGCTGATCATGAGTGCCCGCAGCAGAGATCCGGCCCGCTTCCATCACCAGAATGCGGTCAGCATGGCGCAGGGAACTGACGCGCTGACCGACGATGATCGTGGCCGCCGGACCCGTCGAGGCCTTGAGCGCGACACGCAGCCGGGCGTCAGTGCCGAAATCCAGCGCCGAGAAGCTGTCGTCGAACAGATAGAGCCCAGGCCGTCGCACCAGTGCGCGCGCAATTGCCAGGCGTTGGCGCTGTCCGCCGGAGAAGTTCGTGCCGCCTTGGGCGACGCTGGTTTGCAGTCCCGCGGGCAAGTCGCGCACGAAGTCTGCCGCCTGAGCGATTTCCAATGCGTCCCACAGTTCGCCCTCGGTCGCGTCGGCCTTGCCAAAGCGCAGGGTTTCGGCCAGCGTTCCAGAGAACAGATAGGCCCGTTGCGGTACCAGGCCTATCCGGCGCCACAGCGTCTCGGGGTCAAGCTCGCGCAGGTCGATGCCGCCAAGCGTGATCCGGCCCGCCGTCACGTCGCGCAGCCGCGCGATCAGGTTCAAAAGTGTGGACTTGCCAGACCCGGTCGCGCCGATGATGCCCACTACCTCGCCGGGGCCAATGGTGAAGCTGATGTCCGACAACACGGCGGCTTCGGCCCCCGGATAGCGAAAGGTCGCATTTTGCAGGTCCAGCCGGACGTCGGGCATGGTCAGCACCTTGGGATTGGCGGGCGTCAGCAGCGAAAGAGGTGTTTCCAGCACTTGCGCGACACGCCGCGCCGAAACCAGCGCGCGCGGGGCGATGGCAAACAGCATCGCGGCCATCATGACCGAAAACATGATCTGCGCGATATAGGACAGGAATGCCACCTGTGCGCCCACTTGCAACGTCCCCACCGCGATGCGGGGCGCGGCGAACCAGACCACGGCGACCCCGGTCAGTTGCATCACCGCCAGTACCGCAGGCATGTTGAGCGTCATCAGCCGCCCGCTTTGGCGCGCGGTGTCGGTCAGGGCGGTGTTGGCTTGCGCGAAACGGGCCTGCTCTGATTGATCCCGCACGAAAGCGCGGATCACCCGCAACCCGGTGATCTGTTCACGCAAAATGGCGTTAAGGCGGTCGATCTGGCGTTGCATGATGGCATAAAGCGGCAAGGTGCGGGACAGAAGCGTGCCGATGATCATCGCCAGCGCGGGCACGCTAACCAACAGCAGCGCCGACAGTTTTGCATCCTCGCTTACCGACATGATCACGCCGCCGACCCCCATCAAGGGTGCCATCAGGATCATCGTCAGAATCAACGTCAGCATGGATTGCAACTGCTGAACGTCATTGGTGCAGCGGGTGACCAGCGAAGGCACGCCAAGGACTTGAATCTCGGCCAGGGCCAGGCCATGGACCTTGCGGAACAAAGCATCGCGCAGGTCATGCCCGACCTGCATGGCCACGCGGGCACCAAGCCAGGTGGCGCCCATTGCCAGCACCAGTTGCACCAGCGCCGCCCCCAGCATCACGGCGCCGGTTTGCAGCACGGTCCGACCCGAGGCATCCGCCAGCCCGCCATCAATGACCTGCGCACTCAGGCTCGGAAGGGTCAGTGAAGCCAGGGTCTGGCCGATCTGGCACAGGACCAGCAGCGCAAGCCGACCGCGTTGCCGCGACAGCAAGGCTTTCATGCCGACGGATTGGTCAGAGCTTTTGCCCATTCATCTGCCTCATTCAGACCGGGCGGCGCCCCGCGCAATTCCAGACCCGTTCGCCCGAAGATGCACCCGCGCGGGTCGACATTCAATGCGGCGCCATCCCCGCGCCCTGACGCTTTTCGAACCGAGCCGTTCAGGATGCTTAGTGTGTGGGCAATATCGATCATTCATGCCGGGCGGCAGTTCCATGACTGCGTCGCCAGTTTCAGCCAGAAGGCCAGCCCTTTACGAGCATGGCGCCAGCCAGCTTGTTGAGATGCGACAGAGGGTAGCGGCTTCTCCAGCCGTCGACAGACAACGACGTTCGCTGCGACATCGTGTGCCTGATCTCGCCACTGGCTTAGTGCATGGAAGATGCCTGGATCGCAAAGATCGTGTGGTGATCGTGCGAACTGACGGAAATCGGCATGACCGATCGCCGAAAAATCGCACCTCGTGCGCGTTGTGTGCTGTTCCCTTAGGGAAGCGGCCAGCGTCAGACCGGACAGATTCTTGGCTGGGGAAGGGCCGTCGCCAGAACGGCCTTGAATCTTGCCGCACTAGCTAGATCACACCGCTCGGCAAGGTTCAAAGCGTTCCAGCGCAAACCGCAAACGGCTGAAAGACCCCTGAAAGCTACACTGACAGCAAAGGCAAGGAACCTGCGCAGCGTGCCGAACTGCACGAGCGCCGACCGCACACGCTTTTGCGAAACCGAAACGGCCGAAAGGCAGTTGCCGACAAGCCGAGCGTAGTACACCAAATCGATCGACGACAATCAAGCCTGATGTCGCCAGGCCGGACCAGAATGAAGGACGGCAACCGGATCACAACGGATTGAAAAAGATGCATATTCCGCGAGAGCCTCTTTTTGTTTGCTGTGGGGTTGTGTTCCGTTTCTCTGCGGACTATATCCAGCCGATCAGTGTCGCGGGGTGGAGCAGCCCGGTAGCTCGTCAGGCTCATAACCTGAAGGCCGCAGGTTCAAATCCTGCCCCCGCAACCAAATCTTCAAATGAACTGAAATAGCCAAGCGCCCTTAGGGAAAGCAGCCCCTTAGCCGCACGATAACGCGCGCTGCCCCGCTTATGCACACCTCGCCAGGCCCATAGCCTGAAGGGTCGAGACATGTCTCGACGGTTCAAATCCTGCCCCCGCAACCAAATCTTCAAATGAACTGAAACAGCCAAGCGCCCTTAGGCA
>JANXPK010000674.1 GCA_025357355.1 Rhodobacterales bacterium | reverse complement strand
GCGAGCCAACCGGTGAGCTGAAGCCGTCCGAAGCGTCCTTCGCCCCGCTGTTCCTGCACATGAGCCTGGTTCTGTTGGCGGGCATCTATCTTCCGGGGCCAATGGTCGTCTGGTTTCAGACCGTCGCCGGGCTGTTGGGGTAGGGGCGCGCCATGTCCGAAACAAGCGACCTGACCACCACCACCGCGCCGGAGTTTCGCAGCGGGCCGACGGTGACGCACAAAGTCTCACGCACTGTCTGGTCAGGGGCGGTCGAAACCTTGGGGCAGGGACAGCTGACACTGCTGAGCCTGTGGGCAAGCCCATCGGCGGTGACCATGGCACTGCTGGATGAAGCCACCAAGCGCATCGGTATCCTGCGGGTGGACGCGCGTCGCCAAAGTTTTCCGTCCGTGGGCAGGCTGTATCCCGCCGCCCAGCGGCTGGAACGGTCCATCACCGATCTTTACGGGATTGGCCCCGAAGGTGGCCCCGATCTGCGGCCCTGGCTCGATCATGCGCGCTGGGGGGTGACCCATCCGATGGGCGCTACCAAAGCAGGTGACGCGCCAGTGACTTACGCCTTCCTGCCGGTGGAGGGCGAAAGCCTGCATCAGGTCGCGGTCGGTCCGGTCCACGCGGGCATCATCGAGCCGGGGCATTTCCGCTTTACGGTGCAAGGCGAAACCGTCGTCCGGCTAGAGCAGCGCCTCGGCTACACCCACAAGGGCACTGACAGCCTGATGACCGGGGCGACCATCGCGCGCGGGGCCGAACTGGCCGGGCGCACCTCGGGTGACAGCACCGTGGCCTATGCCTGGGCCTTCGCGCAAGCGGTCGAGGCAGCACTCGCCACCCATGTCCCGCAACGCGCCATTTGGTTGCGCGCGCTGATGGCAGAGCTGGAACGGCTTGCCAACCACCTTGGCGACATCGGGGCGATTTGCAACGATGCTGCCTTTGGCATGATGCTGGCGCAGTGTTCGGTCCTGCGCGAGCGGGTTTTAAGGACCAGCGATCTGTGTTTCGGCCACCGGATGATGCGGGACTGCGTGGTGCCCGGTGGCGTCAGCCACGATCTGGAGGGGGCCGGGCGCGTTGCCGTGGCAGCGCTGGTCAAGGAAATTCGCGGCACCTTCCCATCGCTGGTCGCGCTTTACGACAGCGTCGCCTCTTTGCAGGACAGAACGGTTTCGACCGGCATCCTTGACCCGGCCCTTGCCAAACGCTTTGGCGCTGGCGGCTTTGTCGGACGTGCCTCGGGGCGCGATTTCGATACACGGCGCGATCTGGCCTATGCGCCCTATGACAAGTTGAAGTTCAAAGTGCCGCAGCGCAGTGAAGGCGATGTGAACGCACGCGTCTGGCAACGGATTGACGAGGTTGAACAAAGTCTGAGCCTGATTGACCAGATCCTTGCAGGCATTCCCGAAGGCCTTATCGCGACCTCGCTTGCCGCAGCCAAGACGTCGCGTGAGGGTCTTGGGCTGGTCGAAGGGTTTCGCGGCGACGTGCTGATCTTTGTCGCTTTGGACAACCGGGGCAAGATCGCCCGCTGCCACATGCGCGACCCCTCATGGTTTCAATGGCCGCTGCTGGAGGCGGTGATCGAGGGCAACATTCTTGCGGATTTTCCGCTGTGCAACAAGTCCTTCAACTGTTCCTATTCGGGACAAGACCTGTGAAAGCCCAACCATGCGCAAGTTCCTGATCGAAGGTCTGACCCGTCGCCCGCTGACCGAAGCCGGACCCGAGCCTGCCGACCCGGCACTGGAGGATCAGGGGCTGAGTTTGCGCACCACCTTGAAGCAGCGCCTTGGCCGCAGCCTGTCAATACGCCAGGTGGATGCCGGGTCCTGCAATGGCTGTGAACTGGAGATCAATGCTCTGGGCAATCCGTTCTATGATCTGGAGCGGTTTGGCTTGCGTTTCGTGGCCTCGCCCCGTCATGCCGACGTGCTGACGGTCACGGGGCCCGTGACCAAGAACATGGCAGAGGCCTTGCAACGCACCTATGACGCCATGCCCGACCCAAAATGGGTCTTGTCGGTCGGCGACTGCGCCCGCGGCGGCGGATGTTTTGCCGGCAGTTACGCCATCGTAGGTGGCGTTGATGCCGTTCTCGCGGTCGACCTCCACATCCCCGGCTGTCCACCCGCCCCGGTGGAGTTGTTGAAGGGCCTGCTGACAATCCTCGAAAGCGCATCTGCGCGCATTTGAGCGATTCGTTGTGTCAGACGAAACTCCAATTCATCTCAGTTCGCGCGGCCGACTGATGCCACTGGCCGGGATGCTGATGCGCGGAACGGGGCCAAATCTGCGCAGGTGGGCGCATGGTCCGGAGGCAGTTTCTGGTTTGCCCAACCCGGACGCTCGCCAAGGTGCGCCGACCGCAGCGGCCTGTCCCTTCGGAAGCAACGTGCCCTCACGCCGGCTGCCGCTTGCGCCAGACAGGCGCCATCAGATAGATCACCACGCCGCCTGCCATCCACGCCAGCCCCAACTCGATTGCCAGCGTGTTGATGCCCGACAGGATATACAGTAGCACGAGTATTCCCAGGTCGGGCAGGATGCGGTGGTGGAGCCGGTTGCCGGTCCAGTTCACCATGCCCAGATGGACCAGCACCGACAAGTTGACCAGAATATAGCCGATCAGGGCGCCAAAGCTGACCATGCCGCCCAGCACGTCGACATGCGGCAAGGCGACAAAGGCCACCGTGGTGAAGAACACGAACGTCAGGATGACGGCGAAAAAGGGCGAGCGAAACCGGCGATGCACCCGCGACAGTACCGGCGGCAACAGCCCGTCCCGCGCAAGCGCAAAGACGATGCGCGATGACGCCGCGTGGCCGACGAAATTGCCGCTGAACCCGATTGCCATGCCGGCGATCAGTGCCAGGGGTATGGCCAGAACCGGCAACCGCGCCTGCACGATCTCGAACGCCGCATTGGCGGGGTCCTGAATGGTCATGTCCACCGACAGGTCCGACAAGAGCCAGCTTATGCAGACGAACACCGCGGCCATCACTGCCACGCAGATCAAAATGGCCCTTCCCACAGCCCGGCCCGGATCGTCGCCCTTGACCTCTTCGGCCAACGAGGACACGCCGTCATAGCCCAGATAGGCGATGATCGACACCGATGAACCGCTGACGACCGAGGCGAACCTGCCATCGGTCGGCCAGATCGGCCGCAGCGTCAGGCCGCTGCCCGACCCGGCCAACACCCACAACGTCAGCACACAGAACACCAGCGCGCAAGCCAGTTGCACACAGACTGACACCAGATCGACCTTGCTGGAAAGTCCCAGCCCGACGTAGTTCACCGCCAGTGACGCGGCACACATCAGGCCCAGAACCGGCTCCACCGGAACACCCGGCAACGCGCCGACCAGGTAGATTGCCCCGAACAGCGACGCCAGACCGGTGATCAGCCCATAGTCCAAAAGCAGCGACCAACCACCCATGAACCCGGCAAACCGCCCCATCGCCAGATGAGCAAAGCCATAGACCGACCCCGCACCGGGCGCGAGACGGGCCATCGTCGCGAAACTCGACGCTGTCAGGGCCATGCCAAAGCCGCCGAGCAAGTACGCGGGCACCACGGCGCCGTTCGAATACTGGTTTACAAAACCATAGACCGTAAAGCCAGCGACCGGCGTCATCGCCACCAGACCAAAGAACACCAGATTGCGCAGGCCAAGCGAGCGTCGAAGTGATACCTCGTCCAAGGCATTCCTCCCTTTCGTGAACCACAATTTCGGCTCGCGCGCCGGCTCTGTTGCACAAATCGACTGACGGTCGGGGTTCCCCTTTCCGCGGACGGACTTATGGTCTGGCTTCAGTGACGGGTATGGCGAGGGCGGTGAAGCCGTTCAGGACGGCCACACGGACCTGGAACCCGGCGACCTGACGGTCGAAGTCCCGCGCCATGAGGCGCTGAC
>JANXPK010000820.1 GCA_025357355.1 Rhodobacterales bacterium | reverse complement strand
GTCGCCGACATATAGACGACCTCGTCGGTGACCTTGTTGTCGATCACCTTGCGGTACGGTGTTTCGATGAAGCCGTACTTGTTCACGCGGGCAAAGGTAGCCAAGCTGTTGATCAGACCGATGTTCTGGCCCTCGGGCGTTTCGATCGGGCACATCCGGCCATAGTGGGTCGGGTGAACGTCGCGCACTTCAAAGCCCGCACGTTCACGGGTCAAACCTCCCGGCCCCAGCGCCGACAGACGACGCTTGTGCGTCACCTCGGACAGGGGGTTGGTCTGGTCCATGAACTGGCTAAGCTGGCTGGAACCAAAGAACTCCCGCACCGCCGCCGCCGCCGGTTTGGCGTTGATCAGGTCTTGCGGCATGATCGTGTCGATCTCGACCGACGACATCCGCTCCTTGATCGCCCGCTCCATGCGCAAGAGACCGACGCGATACTGGTTCTCCATCAACTCGCCAACCGAACGCACCCGACGGTTGCCGAGGTGGTCGATGTCGTCAATCTCGCCCTTGCCGTCGCGCAATTCGGTCAGCGCCTTGACGCAGGCGATGATGTCGGCACGGTCCAGCGTGCGCTGGGTGTCCGGACGACCCAGATCCAGCCGCATGTTCATCTTGACCCGTCCAACGGCGGACAGGTCGTAGCGCTCGCTGTCAAAGAACAGCGTGTCGAACAACTGGCTGGCGGCTTCCACCGTCGGCGGCTCGCCCGGGCGCATCACGCGGTAGATGTCCATCAGCGCGGTGTCGCGGCCCATGTTCTTGTCCACGGCCATGGTGTTGCGCAGATAGGGGCCGACGTTGACGCCGTCGATGTCCAGCACCGGAATGTCGGTGATCCCGTGATCCAGCAGCACCTTCAGCGTGCCACCCTTGATCCCGCCATCGCGGTCATAGTCCATCGTCAGCTCGTCACCGGCCTCGACCCAGATTTCGCCCGTGGCCTCGTTGATGATGTCCTTGGCGACGTAACGCCCGACAATATGGTCGAACGGCACCAGCAGCTCGGTGATCTTGCCCGACTTGATCAGATCGTTGGCCATGCGCGGCGTCATCTTGTCGCCGGCCTTGCACACCACTTCGCCGGTCGCGGCATCAACGATGTCATAGGTCGGGCGGGTGCCACGGATACGCTCGGGGAAGAACTTGGTGACCCAGCCCTTGTTCTTGACATGCTTGTACATGACGGTCTGGTAGTAGGCATCCATGATGCCTTCCTGATCCATGCCCATCGCATACAAGAGCGTCGTGACCGGCAGCTTGCGGCGGCGGTCGATGCGGGCGAACACGATGTCCTTGGCGTCGAATTCAAAGTCGAGCCACGAGCCGCGATAAGGAATGATCCGGCAGGCGAACAGCAGCTTGCCGCTTGAGTGGGTCTTGCCCTTGTCATGGTCAAAGAACACGCCCGGGCTGCGGTGCATCTGGCTGACGATGACCCGCTCGGTCCCGTTGACGATGAACGTGCCGTTGTGCGTCATCAGGGGCATGTCGCCCATGTAGACGTCCTGCTCCTTGATGTCCTTGACCGACCGTGCCCCGGTGGTTTCATCGACATCGAACACAATCAGACGCAGCGTCACCTTCAGGGGTGCGGCGTAGGTCATGTCACGCGATTGACACTCATCAACATCATACTTGGGCTTCTCAAGCTCGTATTTGACGAACTCCAGAACCGCCGTCTCGTTGAAATCCTTGATCGGGAACACCGACTGGAAGGTGCCCTGAATGCCTTCGCCGTCCAGCGGCTTGTCGCTGTCGCCAGAGCGCAGGAACAGATCATAGGACGATTTCTGAACCTCGATCAGGTTCGGCATCTCCAGCACTTCACGGATTTTGCCGAAATAGCGGCGGATACGTTTTTGACCGACATAAGCTTGCGCCATGCTAATCGTAACCTTTCATCATCAAAGCGCGCGCTTCCGTCGGGCCACGGACGCGCCGCTAGGGCGATAGGGGGTAGTGGTTCCATTCGTGCCGCCCATCCCTTAGGGCCGCTCCCGAACCATCACCGCGCCTGGAAAGAGGTTTTCGCGAAAACCGCTGTCAAGACGGATGCGGCTGGGCTTGCACAGGCAAGCCCAGCCAGCGTTCAACCCGAAGGCTGGATTACTTCAACTCGGCCTTGGCGCCGGCGTCGATCAGCTTCTTCATGATGGCCTCGGCATCAGCCTTGGAAGCCGCTTCCTTGACCTTGCCACCGGCTTCGACCAGGTCCTTGGCTTCCTTCAGCCCCAGACCGGTGATGACCCGGACTTCCTTGATGACGTTGATCTTGTTCGGACCGGCTTCGGTCAGCACCACGTCAAATTCGGTCTTTTCTTCGACCGCCTCGGCCGGCGCGGCCGAGGCCGGGCCCGCCATCATCACCGCGCCGCCAGCAGCGGGCTCGATGCCATACTTGGTCTTCAGGATGGTCTTGAGTTCCTGCGCTTGCAGCAGGGTCAGACCGACGATGTCTTCCGCGAGTTTGTTCAGATCAGCCATTTTCTGTTCCGTTCGATTCTAAGATTGGTTCCAACGAGGCGGGTTATTCCGCTCCGGATTAAGGTGCTCAGGCGGCAAGCCGCTCCTCGATAGTCGAGAGGATGCTCGCAATCGCCGATCCAGGCGCGCCAAGGACCGCGGCAATGTTCGAGGCGGGGGCGCCGATGGCAGCCACGATCGAAGCGATAAGCTCCTCACGCGACGGCATGGCGGCCACGGCTTTCACACCGGCCGGGTCCAGAACCACATCGCCCATGGCCCCGCCAAGGATGACGAACTTTTCGTTCGTCTTGGCATAGGCCTCGCAGACCTTCGCCGCAGCGACGGGGTCTTCCGAATAGGCGAGCACGGTCATGCCCGTAAGCAGGTTACCCATCTTGACGCCGGGCTTCCCATCCAGGGCAATCTTGGCGAGCTTGTTCTTGGCGACGCGCACTGACCCGTTCACATCGCGCATTTTGGCGCGCAGGGTCTGCATCTGAGCAACTGTCATACCGACGTAGTGGGCGACCACTACCACGCCAGAGCTTGCGAAGATCTGGTCGAGTTCACCGACCACTTTCTCTTTTTGGGCTCTATCCACAGTTTCACTCCAAGGTTGGGGGTTACCCCCCGGCTCATGTGTGCCCCCGCCTTAGGAGGCATTCGGGTCCTTGTTACGGGTCCCGAGGCCAAGATCACCCAAAGGTGACATCAATCTCGTTCCCCATCTCAGGCAGGATATTGAGGCGTTTGCGCGCCACCCGCCGTCTCGGACAGGATAGGGCGTTCCGGCCCCACCATCCCCTTGTTGCCAAGGGGAATTCTTTTCCAGTCAAGGTGCGCAATGAATGCGCACCCTACGCCCTCTGGTAGGGTGCG
>JANXPK010000689.1 GCA_025357355.1 Rhodobacterales bacterium | reverse complement strand
CCCCGCGCATAGCCCACCGGATTGAGCACCCCACCCGACCGATCAATCCAGCCACCATGCCAGCCCGCGACCCCAGTGATCTGCGCCACCTCACCGGCAGTCAAAAGCTGCACCGGGCGGCCCAAAGCCGACCATTGCCGTACCCTTTCATGAGCCTTGGCCAGCGCCGCTGCGGAATGCGATGGCTGGATCCAGCCCGACTGCTTGGCATCGCAGTCGATCTTGTGCCGACCAATCAGATCGAACACCAGATCTGCGCTGCCCGCCGCCATCGCGATCAGCTTTTCGTCCACCAACGCCCGCACAGCGTCCGGATCGACCCGGGCAAAGTTCGGCACCACGAAACCGGCATTGCGCCCCGACGCGCCCCAGGCGATCCGCTCGGCCTCGACCAGCACCACCTTGAACCCGGCCTCAGCCGCATGCAGCGCCGTAGAAAGCCCGGTAAACCCGCCGCCCACCACCAGCAGATCGGCCTCGATAGCACCTTGCAGCCTGGGAAAGGCAGGCAAGGGCGCGGCTGTCGCATGCCACAGGCTGGCAGGATCGCTCACTTCGCCCTCCGGCGTGGACCGAAAAAGCCCTGCGGCCTCCACAGCAAAATCAGGCACAGCATCACCCCGATGGCCACGATCTGCAACGAAGCCGCCCGCGCCTGCCAGTCGCCCGGCACCACGGCGGCGGTCAAGGTCCCCGATCCGACCCAGACCGCCCAGACCACCACCGCCCCCAACAAAGCCCCGCGGTTGGAGCCTGATCCCCCCACCATCAGCATCGCCCAAACTTGAAAAGTCAGCGTCGGCAAGTAGTTGTCGGGTGCAATGAAGCCGATGAAATGCGCCTGCACGGCCCCTGCGAGCCCCATGACCGCCCCCCCAACGGCAAACGCCTGAATCCGGTAGGACTGCGCGCTTTTGCCCAAGGCCACCGCCGCCCGCTCATCCTCGCGCAGCGCCCGCAGCACCCGGCCCCATGGGCTGCGCGACAGCCGCTCCAACCCGAGGTAGACCACCAGCGTCACCCCGGCGACCACCGCAAGATTGGCAAAATTGAACAGCACCGGATCGGATTGCACCCCGGCAAAGGGTCGCGGGATGAACGCCACGCCGAACGGCCCGCCGGTCAGACCCTGGGCGTTCAACGCCACCAGTTGCACCACCACCGCCACGCCAAAAGTGGTGATGGCCAGATAATCCGCCTTCAGCCGCAGCGTTGCGTAACCCGTAAACGCCGCGGCCCCACCCGCAATCGCCGCCGCCGCCAGCCACCCCGCCAGGATCGGCCAGCCAAATCCGCCAACCCGCCCCACCGTATCGGGCGTGGTCAGCAGCGCGGAACTATAGGCTCCAATCGCCACAAACCCGGAAATCCCCACATTGAACAGCCCGGTCAGCCCCCATTGCAAGTTCAGCCCCAGGGCTACCAGCCCGAAGATCAGCGCGGTGGATAGAAAGAACGCGCCATAGCCCAGAAGGTCGATCATCGCTCGGCCACCCCGAACAGGCCGATGGGCCGGATCAACAACACCGCCATCAGGATGACAAAGGCCACCGCCTGCCGCCATTCCGCCCCAATGAACTGCACCGCCGCCGATTCCGACAGACCGATGATCAACCCGCCCAACACCGCGCCGGGCACTGAGCCGATACCGCCCAGAATGGCCGCCGCAAATATCGGCAGCAACAATTCCAACCCCATCAGCGGCCTGATCTGCACCAGCACCCCCACCATCACCCCCGACGCACAGGCCAGTGCTGCCCCGATCACCCAGGTCGCCCGCACAACCGCTGCCACGTCGATGCCCACCACTTGGGCCAGCGCGGGGTTCTGGCTGTAGGCCCGCATCTCGCGCCCGCGTTGGCTGCGTGCCATGAACAGGTGCATCCCCGTCACCAAGATCAGCGTCAGCATCAGCAGCGCCACCTGATCTGCTGTAATCCTGATCCCCAACCCCACCGGCACCGCCATCTGGATGGCACGCGAGAAATAGGTCGGCCGCGAGGTGAACAGGAACTCCAAAAGGCTGCGCAGCGCCATCGAGGCGCCAAACGAGGCCATGACGACGATGATCGACTGCCCCCTCGCGCGCAACCGGGCGAACAGCACCCAGTCCAGCACCAGCGCCAGCAGAGCGGTCAGCCCCATCGCCACCAGCATCGCCAGCAACAACGGCAGGCCGAACGACAGGGGCTTCATCGGCGTGCTGCCGCCCAGCACCCCAACGACAACCATCGCCGCGTAGGCGCCCCAGGCCATGAAATCACCATGGGCAAAGTTGGAAAACCGCAGGATCGAATAGGTCAGCGTCACGCCGATGGCCCCAAGGCCGATCATCGACCCGGCGATCAGCCCGTCGATCAGGAATTGCAGGCTCATGACGCCTCCTTGCGCTGACCGAGGTACAATTCGGCGATCAGCGGATCGTCCCACAGGGTCTTGGCCGGGCCCTCATGCGCCACGCTGCCCTCGACCAGCACATAGGCGCGGTCGCCGAGGGCGAGTGCCGCCCTTGCGTTCTGCTCGACCAGCACGATGGTCAGGCCTGTTTCGCGAATGACTTGCAACCGGGCAAAGACCTGCGCCACCAGCTTGGGCGACAGGCCCGCCGACGGCTCGTCCAGCATCAACACACGTGGATGCACTACCAACGCCCGTGCCACCGCCAACATCTGGCGCTGCCCGCCCGACAGGCTGCCCGCCATCAAGCGGCGCTGCCGGGCCAGATCGTCGAACATCGCATAGACCTCGTCGATGCGCCCGCCCACCTTGGTACGCGGCAGAATACCGCCCGCAACGCGCAGGTTTTCCTCGACCGTCAGCAAGGGAAACACATTCTCGGTCTGCGGCACAAAGGCCAGACCCTGACGGATCTTCAGATGCGCGGCCACGTCAGTGATGTCGCGTCCCTCCAACAGCACCTGCCCCCCTGACACCGGCACCAACCCCGCCACTGCCTTGATCAGACTGGATTTCCCCGCACCATTGGGACCAAGGATCACCACGATCTCACCCTTTGCGGCACGGATCGAGGCGCCCTTGACGATCGGCAGTCCCGGCTCGTAGCCAGCAACCAGTGCGATGACCTCCAGCATGGTCATGCCGGCGCTCCGCCCAGATAGGCCTCGATCACGCGGGGCTCGCGCGCCACCTCATCGGGCTTGCCCTCGAACAGCAGGGCCCCTTGTGCCATCACGACGATGCGGTGGCACAGCCGTGATACCATGTCGATGTTGTGCTCGATCAGCACAAACGTCACGCCGCTTGCGTTGATGTCCCTGATCCGCGCGATCAGCACCTCCAGCAGCGCGGGGTTCACCCCGGCGGCAGGCTCGTCCAGCAACACCACGCGCGGATCGGCCATCATCACCCGCGCCAGCTCCAACAGCTTGCGCTGCCCACCCGACAGGATGTGCGCAGGCTCTGCGGCCAGACGGCCCAGCGCGACCAGATCCAATAATCCATGCGCCTTGTCCCGTGCCGCCCGCTCTTCACCTGCAACCCGGCGCGGCGCGGTGAAGTTTGCCCACAACCGCTCGCCGGTCTGGAACTGCCGGGCGATCAGCAGATTGTCCATCAGGCTCAACGCCGGAAACGGCCGCGGAATTTGAAACGTCCGCCCCATGCCGCTGCCCAGACGGCGATGCGCGGGTTGGCGGGTGATGTCGTGGCCCATCAGATGGATGCTACCCGACGAGGGCGCCACCGACCCCGCC
>JANXPK010000589.1 GCA_025357355.1 Rhodobacterales bacterium | reverse complement strand
CGCCTGTGATCCCAGCCCAACCCCCCTTGCCTTGCGCACCCGCGCGGCGGCAATCGGACCGATGCAGGCTCCACAGGAGCCTGCATCGGACGGTCCTCTGGGCGCGGGTTGCGGGGTCACCAACATGGGGTTCATCCTAGTCCCGCCGCTCGAAATCAATGCGCGGATCGGTCCAGACATACATCAGGTCGGACGCGATGCCGATCGCCAGCCCGATCAGGCCAAAGGCAAAGAGCGTGCCGAAGATGATCGGATAATCCCGCTCCACCGCCGATTTGAAGCCCAACTGACCCAGACCATCCAGCGAGAAGATCGTCTCGATGATCAGGGAGCCGCCGAAGAACACCGAAATGAACAGCCCCGGAAAGCCCGCGATCACGATCAGCATCGCGTTGCGGAACACATGGCCGTACAGCATCCGCGCCTCGGACAGGCCCTTGGCCCGCGCCGTCATCACGTAGTGCTTCTTGATCTCTTCCAGAAAGCTGTTCTTGGTCAGCAAGGTCAGCGTCGCAAAGCTGGATATGGTCGACGCGATCACCGGAAGCGTGATGTGCCACAGATAGTCCTTGGCCCGGTCGAACCAGCTCAGCGCGGCCCACCCCTCGGACGTCAGCCCGCGTAACGGAAATATCCGCCAGTACGACCCGCCCGCGAACAGCACCAAAAGCAGGATGGCGAACAGAAACCCCGGAATGGCATAGGCCGCGATGATGGCGCCCGACGTCCACACATCGAACCGCGAGCCATCGGTCACCGCCTTGCGGATGCCCATCGGGATCGACACCAGATAGGCAATCAGCGTCGTCCACAGCCCCAGCGTGATCGACACCGGCATCTTTTCGATGATCAGCCCCACGACCGAGGTTGAGCGGAAGTAGCTCTGGCCAAAGTCCAGCCGCATGTATTGCCACATCATGATGAAGAACCGCTCGACCGGCGGGATCACCTCTTTGTGGCAGGCTGGGTCGGCAAGGCTCGGCACGCCCTGATGGCTCGGCGGGCAGACGATGCGGGAAAACCCGAACTCGACCTCCAGCTTGGCGACAAATTCGGGCGGCAGACCGCGGGCGCCGATATAGCCGTTGTTGCCCTCGCTTTGGGCCTGCTGGTTCTGGCCTGCATCAGAAGCGTCGCCCGTCACCATCTTGATGCTGTTGCCCTCACCCTCCAGCTTGGCGGCGATCTGCTGGATCGGCCCGCCCGGAACGAACTGGGTCAGCGTGAAGTTGATGATCATGATGCCCAGCAGGGTCGGTATGACCAGCAGGATCCGCCTTAAGATATACGCGCCCATCGGGCCGGTGGCCTTTCTATTGGATCGCGCCCATCTTACTGAAACGCTCCGGCTGTCTTCAGCGCAGCGGCCTTGTCCTTGTTGAACCACCAGAACGAGGTTTCGCCCAAGGCATAGGGTGGCAGGTCAGGATGCTCGTACATGTCATAAAAGGCCAGCGTGTAGACGTTCTTGTACCATTGCGGCACCCAAAACTTTTCGCGCAGCATCACCCGGTCTAGCGCCTTGGCCACCACCACCATCTCGTCCTTGGACTTGGCGGCCTTGGCCACCTCGATCAGCTTGTCGATCGCGGGCGAGGCCAATCCGGCGCGGTTGTAGGACGAATTGTTGGCGGTGGACGACCCGAAGCTTTGGGTCATGTCGTCGCCGAGCTCGTACCCGGTCGAGGCGTTGCCCGTGATGATGTCAAAGTCGAAATTCGGCGGATCGGTCCGCTCGCTCATCTGGGCAGGGTCAATGTCGGACAGCGATGCATCCACCCCCAGCGCCTTGAGGTTCTCGACATAGGGGTTGATGATGCGGTCCCAGGCCGGATCGTCGTTCAGGAATTCGACCTTCAACGGCTCGCCCTTGGCATTCTTGCGGATGCCGTCCGCGCCGACCGCCCAACCGGCATCGTCCAGCATCTTGGAGGCTTTGCGCAGATTGCCGCGATCAAGCTGGGTCTCACCCGAAACCGGCGCCTTGATCGGATCATCGGTCAGGATCGAGGGATCTTCCAGCTTGGCATCAACAAGGGGCTGCAACAGCGCCTTTTCGGCATCCGTCGGCGCGCCCACGGCGGCCAGATACGAGTTTTCCCAGAACGAATTGATCCGCGTATAAAGCCCGTAGAACAGCGTCTTGTCTGACCATTCGAAGTTGAACATCAGGCCGATTGCTTCGCGCACGCGGGGGTCCTTGAACTTGTCGCGGCGCAAGTTGAACTCGAAGCCCTGCCCGTTGGCCTTGGTGCCGTTGGGCAGTTCGACCTTGTTCGCCCATTTCTTCTGGACGGCGGGAAAGTCATAGCCCGTGGCCCAGTTCTTCGACGAATTCTCGATGCGGAACGTATAGGCGCCGCTTTTGAACCCTTCGAACATCGCGGCCGGGTCGGCGAAATATTCGTAGCGAATGGTGTCGAAGTTGTTCTGACCCTTGTTGATGTTCAGCTTTTCGCCCCAGTAATTCGGGTTGCGCTTGTAGACGATGGTCTGCCCGGCGCTGAAATGGTCCAGTGCATAGGGGCCGGTGCCCAGGAACGGTTCCATCGAGCTTTCTTCCAGGTTCTGCTTGTGCGCCTCGTAATAGGCTTTGGAAAACACCGGGGTCGACCCCATCTGCGCGGGCATGTCGCGCCAGGGAATGCCCGGCTTGAAAGTGAACTTGATCTTCAGCGGTCCCAAAAGCTCGGCGCTTTGGATCTGGGTTTCCAGAATGGTGCGATAGTCGCTGATGCCCTTGGTGCGAAATTCGTTGAAGGTGAACAGCACATCGTCCGCCGTCATCGGCGACCCGTCCGAGAATTTCACGTCGTCGCGCAGGTTGAAAATCACCCAGCTGCGATCCTGTGGATATTCGATCGTGGTGCACATGAGGCAATAGGACGAGCCGATTTCGTCGGCAACCCCGGTCATCAGGGTCTCAAAGGGCAGGGCCGCTCCGACAGCCGGGGTGCCCTTCACGGAATAAGGGTTCATCGAGTCAAAGGTGCCAAAGGCTGATTCAGAGATTTCGCCGCCCTTGGGTGCATCGGGGTTCACGTAGGCCGGCACGAAGTCGGGCCCGTATTTCAGGTCGCCAAAGGTCGAGATGCCGTGGCTGGTGATGATCTTGTGATCGTCGGCCCGCCCACCTGTCGCCAAGGCAGCCAGTGTCAGCATCGCCAACCCCGCCACGCCCCAGCGCCGCAGATTGCGCCCCTCGATGACCTCGGCCCGTGCGGCTGATTTTGCTGGCATGACCACCCTCCGTTCAAGGCAGCAAAGCGCGCTGCCGGATGCACCTACGCTAAATCGGAAAGCCGCCTGCCCACAAGTTGCGATTGCGTGAGAAGGCTTCTCTCTACGAAAAAGGCCGCCCGGTTCGGGGCGGCCCGGTGCGTCGTGACGGTCGGCTTACTTCAGCGTCGTCAGATAGGCGATCACGTTGGCGCGGTCTTGCGGGTCGGGCAGACCGGCAAAGCTCATCTTGGTGCCCGCCACATAGGCTTTGGGCGACTTCAGGAAGATATAGATCAGATCGGGCGTCCAGGCATCGCCCTTCTTGGACATCATGCCGTCCGAATAGGCAAAGCCGTCCGCCGTGGCGCGCGGCCTGCCAACCACGCCGTTCAGATGCGGGCCGGTGGCGTTGGTGCCGTCGATGTGGTGGCACGACTTGCACTTGCCAAAGGTCTTCTCGCCCGCCGCTGCATCCGCCTTGGCCGCGACATCGGCATAGGTGGGATCGGCCGCGCCGGTGGTGGCCGCAGTCGTGGTGGCCGCAGCGTCGGCAACGGCAACCGTATAGGCCTGCGCCCCGCCCTCGCCCTTGGCGCTTTCGCCAAAGCCATAGATCGACTCCGCCGCCCAGTTGCCGAACAGGAAGAGCAAAAGCGCCCCGCAAACGCCGCCGCCGGCCTTAACCACTGTCATCGTGTCGAACATGCAGCACCTTCCCTCAGGCAATGTTTGGCCGGTATCTACCCGCTTCCCCATGGGGGTTTCAAGGTGTACTAGCGCGACGCATTGCCCCCCGGGGCCTTTTTAAGGTCAGGTTCGCCAAAATGTCTGCCAAGTTGTCCGGGCGTATCGCATTTCAGGGCGAACCGGGTGCC
>JANXPK010000551.1 GCA_025357355.1 Rhodobacterales bacterium | reverse complement strand
AGTCAGGCTATGATTTCGTTGCGGAAATCGAGAACCGGCTTGGGCGGCCGCAGGCGGCAATCTATGACCTGAGTTATACCATCACCACCTCGACCAAGGGTGACGCGATCACGGCGGCGGGGGCGATCACGCGGTATAATCTGATCGGTTCGGTGGTGTGGACGCTGACACGGCATGCGGATGGGCAGCGGGTGACGGGGGGAACGACGGGCAGCTTCACCTCATATTCCGCGACGGGGTCGTCGGTGGCAGGGCTGGCGGCAGAGCAGGATGCCGGGCGGCGGTTGATGATCATTCTGGCGGATCAGGTGGTGGCGCAGATGATGGCAAGCTCTGCCCAGTGGCCGGCATGAAGCTGGCAGGGGCCGAGGCAAGCCGGTATCTGGCGCGGCCTGACCCGGAGCGGGCGGGGCTGTTGATCTTTGGCGCCGATGCGATGCGCGTGGCGCTGAAGCGGCAAGAGGCGGTGGCAGCGCTGCTGGGACCGAAGGGCGAGGAAGAGATGCGCCTGACGCGGATGTCGGGGGCGGAGTTGCGCCGCGATGCGACCCTGTTGACGGATGCGGTCAAGGCGAGCGGATTTTTTCCCGGTCCGCGTGTGGTGCTGGTGGATGAGGCGACCGACACACTGGCCGATCTGATCGTTGCCGCGCTGAAGGACTGGCGCAGGGGCGATGCGGTGGTGGTGATCACGGCGGGCAACCTGACGGCGAAATCGGCGCTGAAGTCGATGATGGAAAAGCATCCGGCAGCGGTGTGCATCGGGCTTTATGACGAGCCGCCGAGCCGTGACGAGGTCGAGGCGCTGGTGGCCAAGGCAGGGCTTTTGTCGATTGATCCGGCGGCGATGGCCGAGCTTGTGAGCCTGTCACGCGCCTTGGACCCCGGCGATTTCCGTCAGACGCTGGAGAAGATTGCGCTTTACAAGCATGGCGACCGCACGGCCTTGACGGTGGGCGAGGTTGCGGGTCTGGCACCGGCTACGGCAGAGGCTGACGTGCTGGACGTGGTCAGTGCGGCGCTGGAGGGGCGGGCGGGGGATCTGGGCCTGCTAATGCGGCGGATCGAGAGCCAGGGGGTGCAGGCGGTGACATTGTGCATCCAGACACTGCGCTATGTCCGCGCGCTGCATGCGGCGGCCAGCGATCCGGGCGGGGTTGCATCGGGCATGGCGCGGGCGTTCGGTTTTGGCAACCGCCGCGCCGCGATGCAGGCGCAGGCGCAGAAATGGGGAATGCGGGCGCTGGAGCAGGCGATGGGTCTGGTGATCGAGACCGATCTGAGCCTGCGCTCAACCGCGCGCGCCCCGGCGATGGCGGTGATGGAGCGGGCGCTGATCCGCATCGCGATGATGAAAAGGTAGACCATGACCTATACCGTGATCGGCTCGTCCAAGACCCGCGCATTCCGGGTGCTGTGGCTGCTGGAAGAGCTGGGTCTGACTTACGAGCACTTGCCGCTGCGCGCGGCCTCCGATGAGGTGCGGCCCTTCAACCCGTCTGGCAAGGTGCCGGTGCTGTTGGTTGACGGGACCGTGCTGACCGATTCGACCGCGATCCTGACCTATCTGGCCGATAGGCATGGTCAGTTCACTTTTCCCGCCGGATCGCTGGACCGTGCCCGGCAGGATGGGTTCACCGGGTTGATCCTGGATGAGTTCGAGGGGCTGTTGTGGACCTCATCTCGCCACAGCTTCATTTTGCCCGAAGAGCTGCGGCTGCCTGCCATCAAGCCGTCGCTTAAGTGGGAGTTCGCGCGCAATCTGGCGCGGCTGGCGGGGCGGTTTGACGGGCCATATTTGATGGGCGAGCAGATGACAGTGGCGGATGTCGTGCTGACCCATTGTCTGGTCTGGGCCGAGGTGGCCAAATTTCCGCAAGAAGAGCCCAAGTTTGCGGACTATCTGGCGCGGATGCGGGCGCGCCGGGCCTTTCAGCGCGCGCTGGCGCGTTAAGGCGCGGGGCAGCCCTTGATCTCGACCGAGCGGCCCTGGCCGATGACGGTCACGGTCACTTCGGAGCGGTCCAGAACAAAGGGGGTGCCCGCTTGGGGCACCATGTCGGTGGCCGCCGTCAGCACGGGGCCGCTGCGGTCGGATGAGGCGGTTGCCACCCAGACGCTGCTGTCGGCCGTTTCGAACACCACGGTTTCGGGCGAGCCTTGCTGCGGCAGGGCAAGCTGGGCCTGAACATGCAGACCGTCGCTGATGGCGGTCACGTCGCAATGGATGGCGGTCAGGCCCGCTTCGGCGTCAGTCAACGGTCCATCGGCCAGGGCAGCCTCGATCTGGGCGTCGGGCTTGCCGGGCCCGGTCAGGGTTGCACCCAGCGATACCGATGCGGGCATGCAGATGTCCTTGCAAATTCCCAGCCGCATTTGCAACTGCAACGTCACGGGCTGGGCAGGGTCGGCGGCGGTGACCTCGACCGGCAGGACCAGCTGGTCGAGATAGCCGATGCTTTGCATGCCCTTCAGCACGATGACCGCAGGGCTGGGCCAATGCAGCGCCACGGCCTTGACATTGGTTGAACCCGACCAGTCGAATTGCGGCGGAATCCCGGTCTCGCCCGGGGCGCGCCAATAGGTTTTCCAGTGCGGCGCGAGGGTCAGGTTGACACCGGTCATGTAGTGGCCGTCCGGCATCTGCCAGCCTGAAAGCAGGGCTGCGGCCAAAACGTCGTCCTGCGTTTCG
>JANXPK010000441.1 GCA_025357355.1 Rhodobacterales bacterium | reverse complement strand
AGCACCCCCTTGGTAAGGGGGAGGTCGAGAGTTCAATCCTCTCTTGCAGCACCATTTATTCAAAAAATATGAATTAAAAACAAACACTTACGATCTTCGTTCAATCTCTTGTCCCCCTATTTGCCCCCCTTTGTCGGTGCGCTGGCCACGTGTAGGGTGCTACACTTTTCTTCACTTTCTTCCTTTCTAGTCGGCGCAAATCAAGACAACCCCCTAAGGCATTTCTGCACGGAGGGCTGTTGCCGGGTGCGAATGACCCGCCTTGGGAAGGTTTGAGAGAGGACCCAAGGGGGGGGTCGAATGTCTGGTTGGTGCAGCACATGGACCCCAGTCACTGCCATGCGCAGATTTTTTTCGAACGATGAGTTTCGCGAGGGGTCGAAACGGGGAAGGCCCGGCGCACCGGGTTTTGGGCGCGTCACGCGGTAAATCGGCCACCTTCCAGCAAGCGGGCCTGACCCAGAAGCACGAGGCTTTCCAGAAGCGGTTGCACGGTGGTTGCGCGCAGGCGGGGGAAACGGCGGGCGATTTCGGCGGGGGTGGCGGCGTCCTGGCCTTTCAGGGCGGCATGCACGGCGGCGATTTGTTCGGGCAGAGATTTCGGCCAGGGTGTCTTGGAGTCGGCCTCGGTCGGGCCAAGGTCCATCGCGGCGGTTTCGCCCTTGGCCTGTACGGCGCGGCCTTTGGGGTTTTGATACTCGGGGCGCAGCCAGCGTACGAGGCCGCGCGCCTCCTCTGCCGCCCTTTCGCGGTTGAGGTCCACCAGACGGTGCAGGATTTCGTCATCTGTCAGGGTGACGGGCCAGCCATAAGCCTCGGCCACGGCGGCGTCGATGCGGGTGTGAATGTCGCGCAGGATGCCGATCAGGCCGTGGTCGTAAATCTCGCGGTCGCGGCCTTCGATCCGCTGCCCGGCGCGGAGTTTTTCGAGGGTGTTGTACACGCCGGTCAGGGTAAGGCCGGGATGTGCCGCCTGTTGCGCCTTGCGGTGGGCGTCAAGTTCCTCGCCCAAGGCGCGGAGGCGAGTGGTTTGGGCTTCGGTGCGGGTTGGGAAGGGGAAGGGGTCGAAGCATAACGACTTTGGGTAAACCGGCCTGTCCTCAAGCATGGTTCCTTGTGCTAATGCCCAAAGCAGATGGAAGCGAGAGGACACAATCGACAAGAAAGCGGCGTCAGCCAAGGCAAGCACGATCAGCTTGTTATCGGGCAAGGTCTCTGCTCCAAGGAATTGGAACATGCGGTGCTTGGCGGTTTCCACCGTGGCGATATAGCGCGGCAAGCCCTCCAAGGCGGGGCGGATTTCGCTCCGTGGTCTGCCAAACACCCACCAGACAGAGCTGATTGAAGGATCGCGGTTAGCATCGCGTTCAGGTTTCACTTTGTCCAAGATATGCTGATAAACGGCGAGGCTTTGTTGATGGCGTGGATGCCCCCTCCTGACGGCATCGCAATGTGCCAATGTGATGATTGTTGAAGCCATCACAGAAAGAGAGGACATCCATGTCGGACGTTACCATCATCGGCATTGACCTTGCAAAGCGCGTTTTCCAGTCGCATGGCGCGCGCGCCGACGGGTCGGTTGTGTTTC
>JANXPK010000426.1 GCA_025357355.1 Rhodobacterales bacterium | reverse complement strand
CTGGTCACCGAAGGCAAGGAAATTCCCGATGGCACGCTCGTTCTGGGGCGACCGGCCCATGTGACCCGCCTGTTGGATCCAGCCGAGGTTGAAAAGCTATTGGCGTCGGCGGAACACTACCGCAACAACGCCCGGCGTTTTGCGGCGGGCCTCGTGCAAAAGCGCAAATGAAAAGGGGGGCCAGCTGGCCCCCCTTGAAATGTCACGGTTGACGGGGTGTTCAGCCCCAGACCGCCTTATGTGCAATCCGCGCGGCGTCTTCCGGGAAGATCCCCAGGTCCAGCGCAACATTGCGCGGCATCTGGGCGATCTCGTCGCGGGTCCGGCGGTACAGCGCGCGTTTGGCGGCGTTGGCACGGTAGGCTTGGATCAGGTTCAGCATGGTCTTTCCTTTCGTCTTTGCGGTGGTCCGCCCGTATGGCTTTCCGGTTCCGCACGACAAACATAGGTCCAGCCGTTACCGCTAACAACAACCGTCTCGGTCAAGCTGCCATGCATTCAGCGCATAGGTCGCGCAAAAACAAAGGGGCACCGGCAGGCGCCCCTCATGGTCTGCAATCAAATAAAGGATGTGATCAGCCTGCCCATCGCCACGGCGGTATCCGCCATCCGGTTGGAAAAGCCCCATTCGTTGTCGTACCAGCTCAGCACCCGCACGAAGTTATTCGGCAGCACCTTGGTCTGGTCGGCCGCAAAGGTCGATGAATTGCCGTTGTGGTTATAGTCCGACGACACGAGAGGGGCGGTTTCATAACCAAGAATGCCCTTCAACTTGCCATCTGCCGCCGCCTTGATCGCCGCATTGACCTCCGCCACGGTCACGGTCTTGTTCAGAACCACCTTCAGATCAATGCACGACACATTGGGCGTCGGCACCCGGATCGAAGAGCCGTCGAGCTTGCCCGCAAGGCCTGGCAGCACCAGCCCCAGCGCCTTGGCCGCACCGGTCGTCGTCGGGATCATGCTCAGTGCGGCGGCGCGGGCGCGGTACAGGTCCTTGTGCATGGTATCCAAAGTCGGCTGATCACCGGTGTAGGAATGGATCGTCGTCATGAACCCGGTCTGGATGCCGAACGCATTGTCCAGGATCATCGCAACCGGGGCCAGACAGTTTGTCGTGCACGACCCGTTCGACACGATCAGGTCATCCTTGGTCAGCGTGTGGTCGTTGACGCCGTAGACAATGGTCTTGTCCGCCCCCGCCGATGGCGCCGATACCAGCACCCGGCGCGCGCCGTTTTCCAGATGGATCTTGGCCTTGTCCTTGTCAGTGAAGATGCCGGTGCATTCCATCACGATGTCGATATGCTTCCACGGCAGTTCCGCCGGGTTCCTGATCGCCGTCACTTCCATCGGTCCGCGACCGGCGTCGATGGTGGTGGCAGTGGTGGTCACCACACCCGGAAAGCGGCCATGCACCGAGTCATAGCGCAACAGATGCGCGTTGGTTTCGACCGGGCCCAGATCGTTGATGGCGACGACCTCGATATCAGTGCGGCCCGATTCAATGATGGCGCGCAGGACGTTGCGGCCGATGCGGCCGAACCCGTTGATGGCGACTGTGACGGTCATGACGTACTCCTGTGTGACGATCCCGACTCAAGTGACGGATGTTTCCGCTAACAGCCCCGAAATTCCGCACATTTCAACGGCAATTTGCGGCATTCAGCGCCAGAACTCCAGATAGTCGACCAGTTGAAACAGTTTCTTTACCAAAAACAGCGAAACCATGCTGCCGTTGAGGATCATATCCGCCGCAAGGACCGCCGCGACCACGCCCATCACCACAAAGATCCTTCGGTCGACCATCCGTGCTCCGCCGGCTTGTTTTTTCGCGATGACCAGACTGCGCCCCTCGAAGGATGTCAACCAGCCGCGTGGACGCCGGACACCGACGGCCATTGTCTTCGCAGCGTACTTCTCTAAATACCAAGGCGGACCTGAAGGTAGATCACGATGAGCGGACTGTTGGCGCTGTTGGACGATGTGGCGGCGATCGCCAAAGTCGCGGCCTCGTCGCTTGATGACATCGCGGGAGCTGCCGCCAAATCGGGGGCCAAGGCGGCGGGGGTGGTGATCGACGACACCGCCGTCACCCCCAAATACGCCCACGGCTTTGCCGCCGACCGCGAATTGCCGATCATCTGGCGCATCGCCAAGGGCTCGCTGCGCAACAAGCTGGTGTTCCTGCTGCCCGCCGCCCTCGCCCTGTCCAGCTTTCTGCCGCAAGCCATCACACCCCTTTTGATGCTGGGCGGCCTCTATCTGTGCTTTGAGGGCGCGGAAAAGCTGTTTCACGCCCTCTTTCCCCACGGCGACCCCGAGGTTGAGGCCGATTTCGACGTTCACGACCCCGCCCATCTTGAGGCCGAAA
>JANXPK010000411.1 GCA_025357355.1 Rhodobacterales bacterium | reverse complement strand
TGCACACGAACACACTTGGAGAATTAAATAGTTCTCAACCATGTCGGCGGACACCCTAGTCCGGAAAAGCGCTTGATAATTATAGCCCATGGGGCCTTTCAACGCGCGTTTGGAGTTTGTTTTCGACATGCCGCAATGTGTTGCTCGGATACGAAGCGATGGTCAGGGTGCGGTTCGAAGCGATTATCGTCGACTCATAATCGATCCCTTTACATCAACGCCACATCAACCCGCGAATGCGTGTTTCGCACCAAGTTTGCTGCCGAATGTCGCCGAAAAGCGGCTACTTCAAGCAGGGAAATTGCGCGAAATCAAAGACTTGTTGCGTAAGGTGTTGAAAATAATTGATTTTCGTTTCTGCCGCGATTTAGGCTCATAACCTGAAGGCCGCAGGTTCAAATCCTGCCCCCGCAACCAAATTATCTAACCTTTCCAAATGGTTAGAATCCGACAAAAACACTTGTGTATAGCACCAGCTGTTTTACCTCAACGCCACCTCAACGTTTGACGAGTCCCCCCCCTGAAAAGCGGGGACTTTTTGCACTTCGAAGAATGCGGGTCGCCCATTCAGACCTTGAACGTCTGGCGATTGAATCATTCCGACACGCACGGCATGTGCCGGCCGTGGTCAGCGGCACAGTGGGCGTGGTTGCCCAGCACCTCGATCACTCGGCAATCGGAAATCGTGCCACCGGCACAGTGATCCACCATCCGCGCCAGCTCACCCTTCAGGGCTTGCAGCCGGGTGATGCGGCCTTCGACGGCAATCAACTGCGTCCGGGCGATGGCATCGACCTCGGCACAGGACTGGTCTGGGCGGTCGGACAAGCCCAGGAGATCGCGGATTGCGTCCAATGGAAAGCCCAGTTCGCGGGCGTGGCGGATGAAGGCCAGGCGGTCCTGCACGGCGCGGGAATAGAGCCGCTGATTGCCGGTCGATCGCTCGGCATCCGGCAGCAGGCCGATCTGCTCATAATAGCGGATGGTCGGCACCTTGACGCCCGCCGCCGCGCCCAATTTTCCGATGGTCAGCATGAAAAACCTCTTGAACCTCTAGTTCCTAGAGACATTAGGTATCCGATTCAACAGATGCAAGAGGCGCCCCGGGTGGCGAAAGGATTGCGATGACGAATGACCTCAGGACGGGCGACACAAGCGAACGCCACGATTGGACTGTGACCGGGATGGATTGCGCGGCCTGTGCCACCAAGATCTCCACCGCGCTGGAACGGCTGCCCGGTGTCGCCGATGTGCAGATTGGGGTCATGTCGGAACGGCTGAGCCTGCGGTTGGAACCGGGTGCCACGGGACGAGAGGGCGTCGAAGCGGTGGTCAAGAAGCTGGGTTACGGCATCGCACCAAAGGGTCAGCCAACGGGTCAACGGAAGTTTGTCATGCCGAGGGCTACCGACCACGCCGACCAAGATCATTCCGCCCACGATCATTCTGGCCATGACCATGCAGAACCCGTGAAACCCACTGCCGCCGAGTCCAGCCACGACGGGCCAGGGCACAGCCATGCCTCTGACCCGGCCGATCTGGACAAGCACTGGTATGCAACCGCCAAGGGCAAGCTGGTGATTGGCACCGGGTTTCTGCTGGCCGCAGCCACACTGGTCAAACTGTTCGCCTCGGAACAGGTGGCACTCTGGGCCTTTGTAGCGGCCTGTCTGATCGGCGTCTTTCCAGTTGCCCGCCGCGCCCTTGCCGCCCTCCGCGCCGGGATTCCCTTCACCATCGAAGGCCTGATGACCATCGCCGCGGTGGGGGCCCTGTTCATCGGTGCCGCTGAAGAAGCGGCGCTGGTGGTGTTTCTGTTCGCGGTGGGCGAGGTGCTGGAAGGCGTCGCCGCCGATCGCGCCCGCGCCTCGATCCGAGCCCTCGCCGATCTGGTGCCGAAGACGGCGCTACTGGAAATAAACGGAACCACCCGCGAAGTAGATGCCGCGGCACTGGAAATCGGTCAGTTGGTTCTGGTGCGCCCCGGTGACCGGATTCCGGCGGATGGGGTGATTGCGGAGGGCAGCTCGGGAATCGATGAAAGCCCGGTGACCGGCGAATCCATGCCCAAAACCAAAGGGCCGGGCGATGCGGTCTTCGCGGGTTCGATCAATGCCGAGGCAGCGCTGCGCGTCACCGTGACCAAGTCCGCTGAGGACAACACCATCTCTCGCATCATCGCTTTGGTGGAGGAGGCTGAAAGCGCCCGTGCGCCCACCGAGCGTTTCATCGACCGGTTCAGTCGCTGGTATATGCCCGCCATCACCGGTCTTGGCCTCTTGGTCGCGGTAGTCCCGCCGCTGTTCTTTGGTCAGGTTTGGGACACTTGGGTTTACCGCGGTCTGGCGCTGTTGCTGATCGGATGTCCCTGCGCGCTGGTGATTTCAGTCCCCGCCTCCATTGCATCCGCTTTGTCCTCGGGGGCCAAGCGCGGCATGCTGATGAAGGGTGGTTCGGTGATCGAGGCGGTGGCCCGCGTCACTCAGGTCGCGTTCGACAAAACCGGCACTCTGACGGCAGGGCGACCCGCGGTGACGGATGTGGTGGTGCTGGACGGCACCGAAGCCGACCTGCTTGCAGTTGCCGCCGGAGTAGAGAACGGGTCCAGCCATCCCCTGGCCGAAGCCATCCTGCGTCGTGCAAAAGAGTCTAGCGTCACCGCGCTATCTGCAACGGGTGCCAAGGCGCTGATCGGCAAGGGTGCCGAGGCGCTGGTTGACGGGCAGGCTGCATGGGTCGCCTCGCCGCGCTTTGCCACAGACAGCGGCGCTTTGGACGCAGAGGGACTGCGCCGCGCCACCGAGATGGAGGGCGAAGGCAAGACCGTCGTCGTGGTGTTCCGCGAACGCCATGCCCTTGGCCTGATTGCCATGCGCGACGAACCGCGCAGCGATGCCATTGAGGCTGTAGCTCAGTTGAAGGCGATGGGCGTCAGTTCGGTCATGCTGACTGGCGACAACGCCCGCACCGGAGCTGCGATTGCCGGGGTGCTGGGTATGGATCATCGCGCCGATCTGATGCCCGATGACAAAGTCACGGCAATCAAGGCGATGGCTGTGGCGGGTGGCGTGATCATGGTCGGCGACGGCATCAACGACGCGCCAGCGCTGGCTGCAGCGTCGGTCGGTGTGGCCATGGGATCCGGCACTGATGTGGCGCTGGAAACCGCCTCGGCCGCGCTGTTGCGCAATCGCGTCACGGATGTTGCGGCGATGATCCGGCTGGCGCGAGCGGCGGTGGGCAACATCCGGCAGAACGTGACCATCGCACTTGGTCTGAAGGCGGTCTTTCTGGTGACCACGGTTCTCGGCCTCACCGGTTTGTGGATCGCCATCATGGCCGACACCGGGGCCACCGTTCTGGTCACGCTGAACGCCCTGCGTATGCTGCGGTTTGATCCGGAACGGCGGTAGTTCGCTCAATCCGCCGGGTTCAGGCGGGGATGGGTTTCCTCGCCCCAAAACCACAAGACAGCGCCCGACAGCGCCATTGAGATCGCGACGAACCAGAACGCCGCCACGGTCGATCCGCTGAAATGCGCGACCAGCCCAAGGCCCAGCGCGCCGATGCCGTAGCCAAGGTCGCGCCAGAAGCGGTAAATGCCGATGGCCGAGCCGCGCCAGGTCGGCGGGGTGATATCAGCCACTGCGGCAGAGAGGTTTGGGTAGAGCAGCGCCATGCCGAAACCCGCGATGGCGGCTGATACTGACCACCAGATGAGGCCATCGCCTATTACTACCAGCGCAATCCCCGCGCCACAAATCCACATGCCCAGAACGTTCGGCCAGAAACGCCCGATGCGGTCCGACAGCCTCCCTGTAAACAACTGCGATCCGCCCCAGACTAAGCCGTACATGCTGATGACCCAGCCGATCTCGGGCAGGCTGACGCCATGGTCGCGCAGAAACACCGGGAACATCACCCAGACCAGTGCATCGACGAACTTCTCGACCAATCCGGCCTGTGACACCGCCGCCAGCCGCTGGTCACGCCAGGACATCAGGGAGAAAACTTCCCATGTGCCGGGGGTTTCTGAAACGCCCAGCGGATAGCGCGGGCGGAAGGCGGCGGCGCCCTTGGTTCGGTGCCGCGCGGCTTCGGCCTTCGCAAATGGCAGCGTGTCCTGCACCCAGACCAGGGTCAGGATCAACGCCAGCCCGATCACTACTCCGCCAAAGATCAACAACCCCAGCCGTGGCCCTAAGGCGGTCGCGGCATAGGCGGTGATGATCCCGGCGAGCGCGACACCGACGTAGCCGGAAAACTCGTTCAGCCCCAGAGTCAGCCCGCGCTGGTCCGACCTCGTGAAATCCAGCTTCGACGTCTGCGTCATGGACCAGCACAGGCCCTGATTGACGCCCAGAAGCACGGTTGCCGCGACGATCCAACTCCAACTCGGGGCAAAGAAGATCATCAAAGGGATCGGGATGGCGGCAATCCAGCCCAGCAGCAAAACCCGCTTGCGACCGATCCGTTCGGACAGCCGGCCGGCTACGAAGTTCAGCGTGCCCTTGACCACACCAAAGGCCACGACAAAGGCGGAGAGCAGCAGGAACGACCCCTTGGCCACGCCAAACTCGCTTTCCGCAAGGGCTGGAACCACGGTGCGCATCATGCCGATGGTGAAGCCGACCAGCAGCACCTGAATCAGCTGGTGCACGAACTGCGTCAGGTTCTCGCGGATGCCAAGCGACAGTTCGACGGCGCTGTTCCCCTTGACGGTTTCGGGCTCCGTCATGCAGGAACCACATCGCGGCCCGAGTTGATCGCCCGGTTCCGCGAGGCCTCGGGCGGCGGCGGCGGAATGTCGGCAGTCATTGCGCGGACAAACTCCGCCTCGTCTTCGACGCGAAAGGCCGTGTTGTTGCGTTTTTCAAACCCGATGGTGGAACTGGGCTTGCCGCTTAGCTTGCGGCCGCAGACTGAGCCGGAATAGGCGCCGGGCAGAACCTCCAGATATTCCGGCAAGGCTCTCAAAATCTGCACGGACCGGAACAGCGCCCGCGCGCCATCTTCGGCGCTGGAGGCAAGTTCGGTGCGGCCCAGATCGCCTACCATCAGCGTATGCCCGGTCAGTATAAACCACGGCTCGGAGGTGCGGGTGCGGTCGGTCACGACCAGACAGATATGCTCGGGCGTGTGGCCCGGTGTGTGCAGCACTCTCGCCACCACATTGCCAAGCTCCAGCACGTCGCCGTCGTGCACGCCTTTGAAGGCGAAGTCGGCGGCGGCATCGACAAAAAGCACATATTCGCCACCGGAGGCCTCAGCCAATGCCCGTGCCGACGACAGATGATCGGCATGAAGATGGGTGTCGATCACATACAGGATGCGCATCCCCAATGCCTCGGCGGCCTGAAGATAAGGGGCGATGTCGCCCACTGGATCGACCACGGCACCGGACGCCTTGCCCCCGCAGCCGAACAGATATGAGGCGGCGACGGGATCGGAATGCAGGAACTGGCGCAGGATCAACTTTGGTCTCCTTTTTACTTCGGCCATGGTCGGGCTTGCCCGAACCCTCACGACTCGCTACATTCAAGCGAATACTTGAATGACCTAGACCCGAAGGATCAACCCTGTCAATGACGCCAAAACTCGCCCTGCTGGAGGAATACGCCTTGATCGCCCGCGCGTTGGGCGCGCCGCATCGAATGATGCTTCTGGAGCAGCTGGCGCAGGGCGAACGCGGGGTCGAGGCTTTGGCGGACAAGGTCGGTGTGACCGTGGCCAACTGTTCGCAACACCTGCAGCAACTGCGCCGTGCTGGGCTGGTGACCAGTCGCAGGGCGGGAAAGGCGGTGATCTACCGCATGACAGACGACAAGACATTGGTTCTGATGGACCTTCTGGGCCGGATTGCACGGCAGAACTTGTCGGTTGTGGATGAGATCCTTCAGGGTCTGACAGATGGCACCGCACCGGAGCCAATGACCCGTGCCGAACTTGCGGCGCGGCTGAAGGAGGGTTCGGTCACGCTCCTGGACATGCGGCCGGAAGATGAATTTGCCATGGGTTACATTCCGGGTGCGGTGCAGGTCGATCTGAGCAGACTGGATGCAATGGCGGCGAACCTGAACGCCACCTGCGAAATCATCGCCTATTGTCGCGGGCCATACTGCGTCTATGCCCATCAGGCCGTCGCCCGCCTGCACCAGTTGGGCTTTGAAGCTCGCCGTTTGGAAGGCGGTCTGCCCGAATGGCGCGCGGATGGTCGTCGGGTTGCCGTTGCCTTGGCAACGAGGGCCTTGTGACGGTTTCGAGTGCCTGGGCGTGCGCGGTGAGGTGAATGTTGCGGCACGGCAACGCCGCGGACGGGCCTCACCTGAACTTGGCTTCTGGCTCAACGGGCAGCGGCGCAAGGAGGCGACTTTGCCAGTTCTTCCGCGATGATCTGCCGCACATCGACCTCGGGAAGTGTCCCCAGAAACACCGTGCGGCCGATGACGGTGGACGGCGTGCCGTAAAAGCCGAATACCGTCGCAATCGCCCGCGATTGATCCAGAGTGGCAGCCAGTGCGGGCGATTGCATGTCGGTGACAAGGCGCGCTCCGTCCAGCCCAACCGAATTCGCAATGGCCATCATCAGGTTCGCATCCGTGACCAGCCGCGCGCGCAGGAGCCGGTTGCGCATGACGATATAGCCCCCTTGGCGGTCTGCGGCGAGTACAGCCTTGCTGGCGGTGACCGAGTCCGCCCCAAGCAGCGGCAACTCGTGGTGGATGATGCGAATTGTGTCCGGATTTTCGGCGTCATACCGGGTCAGGTTCGCCTCCAGCACACGGCAGTTCGGGCAATTGAAATCCGAAAAGAAGGCAATCGGCAGGCGGGGGTCGGTCTGCAGTCCGAACAGCGCCTTGCACGGATTGGCGCGGACGGCGGCGACCCGTGCCTGCTGGGTCGGGTCGGCTGGCGCGGGGCCATCCAATCCGGTCAGCAGGCCATTGGCCGTCGACAGCGTGCCAGCTGTGGTCAATTCTCGGAATGGGGCGAGCCCCGCAATGTCACCGTAGCCCAGTTGAGTGGGCCAAAGGCTCGCCAGTCGCGGGGCTCCTGCCACCCAGGCGGCAACCGCAAACATCCCGCCCGCCACAATCGCGCGCCGTCGCCACGGACTGTCGCCTTCGGTCACAAGGCCACACGTCGCAAGCGCAGCGCGTTCGTGATGACCGAGACGGACGACAGGCTCATCGCCGCCGCCGCGATCATCGGCGACAACAGTGTGCCGGTCAGCGGATAGAGAACCCCTGCCGCAACCGGCACACCCACCACATTGTAAGCGAAGGCGAAGAACAGGTTCTGCCGGATGTTGCGGATCGTGGCCGCAGCCAACTTCCGTGCCCGGACAATGCCCATCAGATCGCCGCCGAGCAGGGTGATCCCTGCACTTT
>JANXPK010000391.1 GCA_025357355.1 Rhodobacterales bacterium | reverse complement strand
GTGGTCCCGGGCGGCAGTTCGCGGGCGACAATGCGGACGGTTTCGTAAACCGGCGCCAAGTGGTCATGAATTGCGACTGCGGGTTTCAGCGCCTGCACTCCGGCCAGCGTCGTGATGGTGGACAGGCGCGGCCCCTCGCCTCCGGCAAACCACAGGTCGGCCCCCAAAGCCTGCGGCAAAAGCAGGATGTCGGCGAACAGGATCGCGGCGTCAAAGCCGTAGCGGCGGATCGGTTGCAAGGTGACTTCGGCAGCAAGGTCAGGCGTGTAGCATAGCTTCAGGAAATCACCCGCCTTGGCTCGGGTTGCGCGGTATTCGGGCAGATAGCGCCCCGCCTGCCGCATCATCCAGATGGGAGGCGTGGGCAATATCTCGCCGGCGAGGGAACGGAGGATCAGTTTGCTCATGGACCTGACTTGCCTGCCTGCGACGGCTTGTCAAGCGCGGGGGAGTTGTCAGGCCAATGCGTCGCAGGTATGCCTGCGCCATGAACCTTCCCTCTCCCAACCACCCGCTGAACATCGGCACCCGCGGCTCGCTGCTTGCCCTCGCACAGGCGCATGAGACGCGCGACCGGCTGATGGCGGCCTTCGGCCTGCCGAGCGCTGCGTTCGACATCGTGGTGATCAAGGTCACCGGCGATCTGGTGCAGGATCGGGCGCTGAAAGAGATCGGCGGCAAGGGCCTGTTCACCCGCGAGATCGAAGAGGCGCTGGCGGCAGGCGTCATCGACATTGCCGTCCATTCGATGAAAGACATGCCGGTCGAACAGCCGGATGGCCTGCTGATCGACTGTTACCTGCCGCGCGAGGACGTGCGTGACGCTTTCGTCTCGCCGGTGGCGGCCTCGCTCATGTCCCTGCCACAAGGCGCAGTTGTGGGATCATCCAGCCTCAGGCGGCGGGCGCAGGTCTTGTTGCGCAGGCCCGACCTGCGTCTGGTCGAGTTTCGCGGCAACGTGCAGACCCGGATGCGCAAGCTGGACGAGGGCGTGGCTGCGGCGACCTTTCTGGCGATGGCGGGGCTGAACCGGCTGGCGCTGTCGGTGGCCCAGACCCCGATCGAGCCGGAAGAGATGCTGCCCGCCGTTGCGCAAGGCGCGATCGGGGTCGAGCGGCGGACGCAGGATATGCGGGTGGCCGAAATGCTGGCGCAGGTCCTTCACACCGAAACCGGGTTGCGTGTGGTGGCCGAGAGGGCGTTTCTGCGGCGGCTGGACGGGTCATGCCAGACGCCGATTGCTGGGCTTGCCGTGCTGGAGCATGGGCAGTTGTGGCTGCGGGGCGAAATCCTGCGGCCCGACGGCAGCCAAACCATTGCCGGCGAACGGCGTGGTATCGTGGGGGATGGGGCGGCGATGGGACGGGATCTTGCCGATGAGTTGCTGGGTCGCGCCGGTCTGGGGTTCTTTGCCTGAAGCGGCTCAAGCCACGCCGCGATCCGCCCAGACCAGGATCAGCGCGCCCGCTACGGTGGCCAGCGCCGCCAGCACCGCCGCCAGCATGTAACCCGACAACGCGGTTCCCAGCGCGAAGGTCCCCGCCGCCATGCTGTCGCCCGTTACTTTCATCAAGGCCATCAGGGCGGCTCCGGTTCCGGGGCGGTGGCCTAGGGCGTCTTGCAGATAGGCGATGGGCAGGGTCAGCGTGATCGCCCCACCCAGTGCGCCGGGGATCAGCACCAGCCACAGGGCGGGGCTGGCCGCCAAAAGCGGAATGCCGATCAACTGAAGGGTATAGATCAACGTGCTGATCAAGATGAGATGGGTGCGCCGGACATGCGGCAACACCAGTGGCAGGGCCAGCATGAAGGGCACCTCCAGCCCCGCCACCAGCCCGGCGTAAAGTGCTGCGGTCGCCGTGCCAGAGCCATCGGCATGGCTGAGCGACAGGCCCATGATCGCCCAATAGGCCGTGCCGCCAACCGACACCGCACCCAACGCAAGGATGCGCATGGCGAGATAGGGCGACGCAAGCTCGGCCAAAGCCTGCGTCAGGCTAAGGCCAGAGGGGGCGTCCTGAAACCGGGCCTGACGTGCGGTCGGCCAGTAGCGCGCCGTGATCGCCAGCATCAAAAGGGCGATGACCAGTGCCACAGGATAGATGTCCAGCACCTGCGCTCCGTGACTGAAGGCCAGCGACCACAGAGGCAGCACCACGACGAAGGGCAGCGCGAACAGCGCGCGGATGGTGGCTAGGATGCCGTCGCGGGTGGCCGCGTCATAGCGCTGCGCTGCCAGCCTTGATTGGGCGAACAATTGGCCGAAGAGGGTGTTGAGCGGGAAAAGCACGACATGGGCCAAGATGAAGCTGACCGGACCAGGGCTGACCGTCATCAACAGGGCGCCCAGCAGGACCGTCACGCTGGACCACAGGGCGATGACCCGGCGATTGGCGGTCTGATCAGCGCGAATGCCCGCCCCAAGGGCTGCCGCCACCGACACCACGGTCGAGACGACCATCATCGCGGCATAACCTCGGTCGCCCAGACCGAACTGGCGGACCGCCAGAACCGAGACATAGGGTCCGAACGAACAGATCAGAGCACCTTGCAGCACCATCAACCCGGCGGTCAGCCGCAACGCCGTGTCAGAGGCAATGGTGCGGATTGGAGAGTTACCCAGCCTCATGCCCGCGCCGGAAACCACGCATGACGATCGGCCAGGTACAGCCCCAGCGCCCCGGTCAGCCCGACCGACGCGCCGATCAGTGCCACCGTCTCGGCCCCGCCGACGGCGAACCCAAGGGCAAACACCGCCGCCGTCAGCACATCGACCACCAGCTTTTGCACCGCCAGCATGGCCGCAGCCGTGCCTGGACGACCCGGGA